>JAGWTL010000007.1 GCA_028869035.1 Burkholderiales bacterium
TGTTCTTGAAATGGGTAAAGATATTTCAAGAACAACGTAAGCAAAAGGAGGCGTCGGAACCAGCTGCCGAAAAAGTTGCTGAGGGTACGGGAGGCGTTTCCAATGACTATCGTGACGAAGTGCTTGATGTGCTTTTGTCTCTTCCACCGGCTGGTTTCGAGCGACTCTCACAGCGTTTGCTTCGAGAGGCTGGCTTTACTCAGGTTGTGGTCACTGGTCAAAGCGGCGATGGGGGAATTGACGGCTTCGGGATCCTGCAGGTTAACCCGCTAGTCTCTTTCAAGGTTTTATTTCAGTGCAAGCGCTACGCAAAGTCAGTCGCACCATCTCAAGTGCGCGACTTCCGAGGCGCGATGTCTGGGCGTGCTGACAAAGGAATCGTCATTACCACCGGTACGTTTACTGCAGAAGCAAGACGCGAAGCCACACGTGATGGGGCACCACCTATCGAACTAATCGATGGCGAGAAACTGATTGATATGCTCGAACGATTTGAGCTTGGACTTAATCCAGTCACGACATACGAACTGGATAACTCCTTCTTCAATGAGTTCAAGGCTTAAGGGTTTCCTCGATAACCAGGTCGGGGAACAGGGAACGATAAAATCGCATCACAGCCTCCGGAGCCCGTCATGACCCAACTTCTTGCCGAACTTTCCGCCCGCGCGCAAGCGCTGGCACCCGAAGAGCGTGCACGTCTGGCAGAGGAGTTGCTGGCCAGCCTCGCGCCGCAGGATGCGGCCGTGGAAGCGGCGTGGGATGAGGAGTTGCGGCAACGCATCGAGGAAGTCGAGCGCGGCGCCGTGGCTCTGAAGCCTGCCGACCAGGTCTATGCCCGGGTGCGCCAGGCCCTGCGTTCGTGACCTTGCCGGTCTTCCATCCGGCGGCCGAGGTTGAGCTGCTGGAGCAGGCGCTCTTTACGAGCAACGCAGCCCGGGCCTGGGCGCACGCTTTGCAGATCAAGTCGAAGCCGCCGTGCAACTCGCTTTTCTGATGCCGGGTATTGGCAGTCCCTACCTGCATGGAAACCGGCTGGTATTTCCGAAAGACTTTCCGCATTCGGTGGTCTATCAGCAGCAGGCCGAAGTCATCGTGATCCTGGCCGTGGCGCCTTTCCGTCGAAAGCCGGCTTACTGGAAGATGCGGCAATAGCCCATGCTTCAGGGATCCAGCGTGGGCGTTTTCAGGCCACCCGGTGGTACCAGAACATCGACAGCCCCGCGCCCGCCAGCATGAACACCGCGGCCAGCAGGGCCAGCAGGGCCGAGACTTCGGTTTCCTTCTTCTCCACGCTCAGGCGTGAACTCAGCGTCTCGTAGACCTTCTTCAGGTCTTCGGCCGTGGCGGCGTGGAAGTACTCGCCCTGGGTGCGCAGGGCGATCGCCTTGAGGGTCTCCTCGTCCAGGCGCACGTGCATGGACCAGCCTTCGAAGCCTATGGTCTCGCCGTTCACCGTGCCCACGCCCACCGTGTAGATGCGCACGCCGCGGTCGGCGGCCAGCTTGGCGGCTTCCATCGAATCGATGCCCGTGGTGCGCTGGCCGTCGGTCAGCAGGATGATGGCGGCCGAGCCGTAGGAGCCCGGGGCCACGGGCTGGAATTCCTTGATGCCGGTCGACTGGTCCAGCGAGACGCCGCTCGCGCGGCCGTAGGTCATGTTGCCGATGTCGATGCCCGCATCCGGAAACAGCGTGGCCAGCGAGAGCACGATGCCGTTGCCGATGGCCGTGCCGCGCTGCAGCTGGAAGCGCTCGATGGCCGAGAGCAGGTCTTCGCGGTTGTGCGTGGGGATCTGCGCGACCTGGGCCGAGCCGGCAAAGGCCACGATGCCCACCTTCACATGGCGCGGCAGCTCGGCCAGGAAGGCCTTGGCCGCGTTCTGCGAGGCCTCCAGCCGGTTGGGCAGCACGTCGGCCGCGCGCATGCTGCCCGAGACGTCCATGGCCAGCATGATGGTTTCCTGCTGCGTGGGCAGCATGACGACAGCCAGCGGCCGGGCCGCCGCCAGCAGCAGGGCCGAGATGGCCAGCAGGAAGAGGGCCGGAGGCAGATGGCGCCGCCAGTGGCTCTGGCTGCCCATGGCCTGCCTGACCAGGCCCAGGCTGGCGTAACGCACCACGAGCTTGCGCCTGCGCCGCAGCAGCCACAGGTAGAACAACACCAGCAGCGGAAGCAGCAACAGCAGCGCCAGCATATGGGGCCAGAGGAAATTCATGGGGAGACCTCCGCAGGCGTGCTGCGCACCAGCCGCAGATGGGCCGGCGGCGGGGCTGAGCGTGAGCGGCTGCGCTGGCGGCGCAGCTCGGCGAAGCGCAGGAGGGCGGGCACCAGCGCCTCGCCGGTGGCCAGCTCCAGCGCGTCCACCCCGGCGCGTGAGAGCGTCAGTCTTAGGGCCTCCTCGCGCTGCGTGGCCAGCTGCGCGAAGCGGGCGCGAAAGCCCGGGTCGTGCGTGTCCACCAGCAGCTGTTCGCCGGTTTCGGCATCAACCATGGGCAGCAGGCCCAGATCGGGCAGCGCCTGTTCCAGCGGGTCGTAGAGGCGCACGGCCAGCACCTCGTGGCGCAGGGCCAGGCGGGCCAGCGGCTGTTCCCAGCCGGCTTCGCTGATGAAGTCCGAGAGCACGAAGACCGTGCTGCGCCGGCGTATCAGCGCGGCGCTGTGTTGCAGCAGGTCCTGCAGGCGCGTGACGCCGGGGTAGCTGTCTTCCTGCGCGGCCGGGGCTTGCAGGCGTTGCAGCAGCTGCAGCACATGGCGCCGCCCGCTGCCCGGCGGCAGCACGGCCTGGATGCCGCCGTTGTAGAACACGGCGCCCACGCGGTTGCCGTGGCGCGTGAGCAGACGCGCGAGCACGGCCACGAAGTCGGCCAGCACCTCGCGCTTGGCGCGCTCGCCCGAGCCGAAATCCACCGAGGGGCTGAGGTCCAGCAGGAACCAGGCGCTCATCTCGCGGTCTTCGGTGTAGACGCGCACGTGCGGCGCCTGCAGCCGGGCGGTGACGTTCCAGTCGATGTGGCGCACATCGTCGCCGGGCTGGTACTCGCGCAGATCGGCCAGGTCCAGGCCGGCGCCGCGCAGCAGGCTGCGGTAGTCGCCCTGCAAGAAGCCGTCCAGGCGGCGCAGCACAGTCCACTCGAGCCGGCGCAGGGTTTGTTCGGCAGTGCCCGATCCGGATGCCGTTCGTGCTGAGCCTGTCGAAGCGCTCGCACGGTCTTCGACAGGCCTGCCCTGAGCCGGATCGAAGGGCTCAGACCGAACGGGATTTCGATCAGGACCGAGCTTCATTTCAGGCCACCTTTTCCTCATGCTCCAGCACCTTGGCCGGCAGGGGCACGTGCGCCATGAACCAGGTGATCAGCGCGTCGGCGTCCAGCCCTTCGGACAGGGCTTCGTAAGACAGCACCAGGCGGTGCCGCAGCACGTCGTGCACGAGATCGCCCACGTCCTCGGGCAGGGCGTAGCCGCGCCCGCGCAGCAGGGCCAGGGCGCGGGCGCCCTCGATCAGGCTGATGGTGGCGCGCGGGCTGGCGCCGTAGCTCAGGTAAGGCGTCAGGTCCTTGAGGCCGGCGCGCACGGGTTCGCGCGTGGCGGCCACGAGCTTCACGGCGTACTGCACCAGGGCCGGGTCCACATAGACCTCGCGGCAATGGCGCTGCAGCGTGGCGAGTTGCTCCGTCGTGCTGACCGCAGTCACGGCCACGGCGGCACCGGTGACCCGTTGCACGATGACGAACTCCTCTTCCTCGCTGGGGTAGTCCACCTTCACCTTGAACATGAAACGGTCCACCTGCGCCTCGGGCAGGGGGTAGGTGCCCTCGGTCTCGATGGGGTTCTGCGTGGCCATGACCACAAAGGGCGCGGGCACCGGGTAGCTGGTGCCGGCGATGGTCACCTGGTGTTCCTGCATCACCTCCAGCAGCGCGCTCTGCACCTTGGCCGGCGCGCGGTTGATCTCGTCGGCCAGCAGCAGATTGGCGAAGACCGGGCCCAGCGCGGTGCTGAACTCGCCGCTTTTCTGGTTGTAGATGCGTGTGCCCACCAGGTCGGCAGGCACCAGGTCGGGCGTGAACTGGATGCGGCGGAACTGCCCCTGCACCACCTGGGCCAGGGTCTTGATGGTGAGCGTCTTGGCCAGGCCGGGCACGCCTTCGACCAGCAGGTGGCCCTGGGCCAGCAGCGCCACCATGACACGCTCCAGGAAACGGTCCTGCCCGACCACCACGCGCTTGACCTCGTAGAGGATCTGTTCCATCAGGCGGGCCGTGTCGGCGGTGGATGAGTTGCTCATGGTTCCCCTTTCTGGTGGAGGCGGATGACGAAATGATCTCCTTGCCGCGCAAGATCGATGACGCGGCTGCGCCGCATGACGGTAGTCGTCATGGCGCGCAGCGCCGTCATCGAAGCCGCAGGCAAGGTCATTTCGTCATCCTCAAAACGGGTGCATGCCGACGGCCGCGGCCGCGTTTTCGATGGGCACGGCGAAGCCGATGCCGATGAAGGTGCGCTGCTCGGAGGGATTGAGGATGGCGGTGACGATGCCCACCACCTCGCCGTCCATCGTGACCAGGGGGCCGCCCGAATTGCCGGGGTTGGCCGCCGCGTCGAACTGGATCAGGTTGCCGATCTGCTGCTTGCCTTCGGGCGAGCGGAAGCTGCGCCCGAGCCCGGAGACCACGCCGCTGGAAACCGAAGGCCCGATGCCGAAGGGGAAACCCACGGCCACCACGCCGTCACCCGGCTGCAGCTCGGCGGTGGAGCGCAGGGTGGCGGCCTTGAGATCGTCGGGCAGCTTCTGGGCCTGCAGCACGGCCAGGTCGTTGTGGATCTGCGCGCCCGTCATGAGCGCGGCGGAACGCGAGCCGTCGTGGAAGGTGAGTTCGATGCGGCTGGCGCCGGCCACCACGTGCAGATTGGTGAGGATGACACCGCTGTCCACAATGACCACGCCACTGCCCAGGCCGTGGTCCTTCTCCTCCCCGTCCTTGTCCGTCACGAAGCCGGCGACACGCACCAGCGAAGGGGCGACGGCGGCCGCCGCGCGCGCGGCCGGTGAGGGCAGGTTGGCCGTCTCCAGCGTCCTGAGCACGGCCGCATCGATGTCCTTCTGGGTCAGCTTGCGCTGCGCGGTGGCGGGCCACAGGGCCTGGGCCAGCAGCAGCAGCAGGGCGGCCAGGGCCAGCCAGCGCCAGTGCCGTTCCTGCCAATGCGGCAGACGGATGCGCCGGTGGGAGCGGGGGGAGACGGGCGGGGGGCTGTCCGCAGCAGGCAAGACCGGGTCCGGCGCGGCGGGGCCACGCGGCGAACGGCTGTACAGGGCAGGCTGGCGCATGCGTACCCCCGGGGCTGTGCCACCGACACAGCGGCATCGGTGCAACGGTAGCACGGCTGGGCTTTTTTTGCATGCGCACCGGCCCGGGGTCGCTCAGCTTTCCGGCATCATGGTGCCATGCAAGGCTGGATAGATACCCATTGCCACCTGGACGCTCCGGAATTCGCCGCCGACGTGGTGGCGGTGCGTGCCCGCGCACGAGAACGGGGCGTGGTCCACTGCGTGCTGCCGGCCGTGCAGGTGGCGGATTTCGACGACGTGCGCCGCCTGGCCCGTGCATCCGGTGACAGCTATGCCCTGGGCATCCACCCGCTTTACGTGAAAGACGCGCTGGACGGCGACCTGGCCCGGCTGGACACAGCCCTGGCCGCGCACCGTGACGACCCGCGCCTGGTGGCGGTGGGCGAGATCGGTCTGGACTACTTCGTGCCCGAGCTCTGCGCATCACCTTTGCGCGAGCGGCAGGAACATTTCTACGTGGAGCAGCTCAGGCTGGCGCGCAAACACGGCCTGCCCGTGATCCTGCACGTGCGCCGCTCGGCCGACATGCTGCTCAAGGGCTTGCGTGCGGTGGCGAAAGAGGTGACGCCCGGGGCGGGTGTGGACGGGCACCGCTGGCGCGGCATCGCCCATGCCTTCAACGGCAGCCTGCAGCAGGCGCAGGCTTTCATAGCCCAGGGGTTTAAGCTGGGCTTCGGCGGGGCGCTGACCTACGAGCGCGCGCAGAACCTGCGTCGCCTGGCCACCGAACTACCCCTTGATGCCATCGTGCTGGAAACCGACGCACCCGACATGCCGCCGCACTGGCTGTACACGACGGCGGAGCAGCGTTCGGCGGGACAGGCGCAGGGGCGCAACGAGCCGGGCGAGTTGCCGCGGATTGCACAAGAACTGGCGGCTCTGCGACAGCTGGCCGGTGAAGAACTGGCTGCGGCCAGTCAACGCAACGCCTGTGCCGCCTTGCCGCGTCTGACCGCGTTGATGGATCAACCAGGCGTATGAGCGCAGCGATGGCCGAGCGCCTGCACGGCCTGCCGCCCATCGTCGGCCCCGACACCCGTCTGCTCATTCTCGGCAGTTTCCCGGGGGTGGCCTCGCTGCAGCGGCAGCAGTATTACGGGCACCCGCAGAACCATTTCTGGAAAATTCTCCAGGCCCTGTGGCCCGGGCATCCGGTGCCGGGGCCGGCGTCTTATGCGCAGCGCTGCGCCTGGTTGCTGGCCCATGGCCTGGGCGTCTGGGACGTGTACGCCAGTTGCGAACGCAGCGGCAGCCTGGACAGTGCCATCCGCAACGCCGAGGTCAACGATTTCTCCGCGCTCAGGGCGCAGTGCCCGCAGCTGCAGCTGATCGCGCACAACGGGGGCGAAAGTTTCCGGCACGCGAAGGCGGTGCGGGTGGCGCTGGGGGTGGAACACTTCCCTTTGATGAAGCTGCCGTCCACCAGCCCGGCCAATGCCAGCTGGAGCTTGGCCCGCAAACAGGAAGCCTGGCGAGCGGCCATGGTGCAGGCCGGCCTGCTGTGACGGTGATAATCCATCGATCTTGAGTACGCGCAAACTTTCCCTGCCCGAAGTCCATTTCTCCGACGAGGGCCCCATCCGTCATCTCCACCTGGATTCGATCTGGATCCAGGGCTCCATGGACACCCGGGACCCGACCCGCCTGGTGCACGAGTACATCCAGCGCATGATGGCCTGGACGCTGTTCGTGGCGCCGGACACGGTGACGAAGCGCCAGGCCCTGCAGCTGGGTCTGGGCGCGGGCTCGCTGACCAAGTTCTGCGCCAAGGTCCTGCGCATGAAGACCAGGGCCATCGAACTCAATCCGCAGGTGCTGGTCGCCTGCCGCGGCTGGTTCAAGCTGCCGGCGGATACGGCGAGGATGCGGGTCATCCTGGCCGACGCGGCCAGGGAAATCCAGAAACCGGAGTGGTTCGGCGCCGTGGACGCGCTGCAGGTGGACCTGTACGACCACGAGGCGGCCGCGCCGGTGCTCGACAGTCCCGAGTTCTATGCCCACTGCCGCCGTCTGCTGACGGAAGAGGGTTGCATGACGGTCAACCTCTTCGGCCGCTCCTCCAGTTACACGAAGAGCGTGGACAAGATCGCCGCGGCTTTTGGCAAGGAGGCGGTCTGGGCCTTCAAGGCGACGCGTGAAGGCAACACCGTGGTGCTGGCCCAGCGCACGCCCTCGCGTCCGAAGCGCGCCGTGCTTGCCGAGCGGGCCGAAATCATCCAGACTCAATGGGGCCTGCCCGCCACCAAGTGGCTGCGCGGCTTCAAACCCGTCTTCGAACAATGAATCCATGAGCGCCCAGCCCAAACTCAAGAGCCTGTCCAAGTCCGAGCACGTGGGGCCGGTGGACTGGCGTCGCCTGGTCGAGTGGCTGCTGGCCGACGGCGTGATCGCCGAGGACGAGGCCCATCGCACCATCGCACGCTGCTCGCAGGCCGAGAGCGCCCAGCACCCGCTGCTGCGCCTGGCCAGCGTTTCCATCCGCCGTGTCAGCGACCACAAGCCGCTCGATGTGGAAAGCCTCACGCAGTGGCTGGCCGGCCGTGCCGGGCTGGACTACCTGCGCATCGACCCGCTCAAGGTGGACGTGGGCAAGGTGGCCGACAGCATGAGCGCGGCCTATGCCGAGCGCCACCGTGTGCTGCCGGTGCAGGTGCTGCCCACCGAGGTGGTGGTGGCCACATCCGAGCCCTACATCACCGACTGGGTGGGCGAGGTCGAGCGCCAGACCCGTCGCAGCGTGCGTCGCGTGTTGTCCAGCCCGGGGGAGATCCAGCGTTACACGGCCGAGTTCTTTGCCCTGGCCAAGTCGGTGCGCTCGGCCATGAAGTCGGGCAGCGGCAACACGGGTTCCAGCTTCGAGCAGCTGGTGGAGCTGGGCAAGACCAACAAGCAGCTCGACGCCAACGACCAGAGTGTGGTGCAGGTGGTGGACTGGCTGTGGCAATACGCCTTTGACCAGCGCGCCAGCGACATCCACCTGGAGCCGCGGCGCGAGCAGGGCGTGATCCGTTTCCGCATCGACGGCGTGCTGCACCCGGTTTACCAGATGCCCATGGGCGTGCTCACCGCCATGACGGCGCGCATCAAGCTGCTGGGGCGCATGGACGTGGTGGAAAAGCGCCGTCCGCAGGACGGCCGCATCAAGACGCGCAACCCCGGCGGCGACGAGGTGGAGATGCGGATTTCCACCCTGCCCACGGCCTTCGGCGAGAAGATGGTCATGCGCATCTTCGACCCCGACACCACGGTCAAGGACCTGGCCGAGCTGGGCTTCTCCCCGCACGACGCGCAGCGCTGGGAGGCGCTGGTCAAGCGTCCGCACGGCATCATCCTGGTGACCGGGCCCACGGGTTCGGGCAAGACCACCACGCTGTATTCCACCCTGAAGCGCGTGGCGACCGAAGAGGTCAACGTCAGCACGGTGGAGGACCCGATCGAAATGATCGAGCCGGCCTTCAACCAGACCCAGGTGCAGCCGCAGCTGGATTTCGGTTTCCCCGAGGGCCTGCGCGCCCTGATGCGGCAGGACCCGGACATCATCATGGTGGGTGAAATCCGCGACCTGGAAACCGCCGAGATGGCGGTGCAGGCGGCGCTGACCGGTCACCTGGTCTTCTCCACCCTGCACACCAACGACGCACCCTCGGCCATCACGCGCCTGATGGAGCTGGGCATTCCGCCCTACCTGCTCAACGCCACCGTGCTGGGCGTGCTGGCGCAGCGTCTGGTGCGCACCCTGTGCGCCCAGTGCAAGGTGCGCGACGAGGCGGCCACGCGCGAGCACCTGGCCGAGATGGTGAAACCCTGGAGCATCAGCGGCGGCTACAAGCCCTTCAAGCCCGTGGGCTGCGTGGATTGCCGCATGACGGGTTTCCAGGGGCGCATGGGTCTGTACGAACTGCTGCTGATCAGCGAGGCCTTCAAGGACAAGGTCAGCCGCGAGCCGAATATCGAGGCGCTCAAGCGCCAGGCCGTGGCCGACGGCATGCGCCCGTTGCGCCTGGCCGGCGCCTTGCGCGTGGCCGAGGGGCTGACGGTGATCGATGAGGTGCTCGGCGCCACGCCGCCCCTGACCTGAAGCTGACCTGCGCACCGCTGCGGCGCAGGCTCATCCGCAACCTAGGGTATTCCCTGCCGGCTTTCGCTGTGCGCCAGGGGGTGCATAGGTGTAATCCACATTCGGCATGACACTTGTTCCGGGGCAGAATCCCGGTTGTTTCGGGCATGGCCCGTAGGAGACAAGTTCGTGAGATTCATCAAGAGTGAAAAAGATTTTTACTCCGGCCTGATGTTCACCATCGTGGGCATCAGCTTTGCGTTGGGGGCTACCACCTACAACGTCGGTACCGGCGCCCGCATGGGCCCGGGTTATTTCCCGCTGCTCCTGGGCATCATTCTGGCTGTCCTGGGCGGGCTGATCATGTTCAAGGGCGTGGTGTCCAAGTCCGCGACCGGAGACAAGCTCGGCTCGGTTGCATGGAAGCAGCTGGGTTACATCATCGGGGCCAACGTGCTGTTCGGCATCCTGCTGGGCGGCCTGCCCTCTTTGGGCGTTCCGGCCATGGGACTGATCGCCGCCATCTACGGCCTGACCATCGTGTCCAGCCTGGCTGGCGAGAAGTTCAAATTGCGCGAGGTGCTGATCCTGTCCACCATCCTCGCCGTCATCAGCTACGGCGCCTTCGTGAAACTGCTGTCCCTGCAGTTCCCGGTGTGGCCGTCCTTCATCGCGGGTTGAGGAGCGCAGAAAATGGAATTGTTTGACAACCTCGCACTGGGTTTTGGTGTTGCCTTCACCTTTCAGAACCTGGCCTACGCCTTCATCGGCTGCCTGCTGGGCACGCTGATCGGCGTGCTGCCGGGCGTCGGCCCGATCGCCACCATCGCCATGCTGCTGCCGGCGACCTATGCGCTGCCCCCGGTGGCCGCCCTGATCATGCTGGCCGGTATCTACTACGGCGCCCAGTACGGCGGCTCCACCACGGCCATCCTGGTCAACCTGCCGGGAGAATCGTCCTCGGTGGTGACCGTGATCGACGGCTACCAGATGGCCCGCAAGGGCCGGGCCGGGCCCGCGCTGGCCGCGGCCGGCATGGGTTCCTTCTTTGCCGGTTGCGTGGGCACGCTGATCCTGGCCGCCTTCGCTGCGCCGCTGACCGAAGTGGCCTTCAAGTTCGGCCCGGCCGAATACTTCTCGCTGATGGTGCTGGGCCTGATCGGCGCCGTGGTGCTGGCCTCGGGCTCGCTGCTCAAGGCCATCGCCATGATCGTGCTGGGCCTGCTGCTGGGCCTGGTCGGCACCGACGTGAACTCGGGTGTGGCGCGTTACTCCTTCGACATCCCGGAACTGACCGACGGTATCGGCTTCATCGTGATCGCCATGGGCGTGTTCGGCTACGGCGAGATCATCGCCAACCTCTCGCAACCGGAGGACGATCGCGAGGTGTTCACCGGCAAGGTCACCCACATCTACCCGTCCAAGGAAGATTTCAAGCGCATGTTGCCGGCCGTGCTGCGCGGCACCACGATCGGCTCCACGCTGGGCATCCTGCCCGGCGGCGGCGCCTTGCTGGCCTCGTTTGCCGCCTACACCATCGAGAAAAAGACCAAGCTCAAAAAGGGCGAGGTCCCGTTCGGCCAGGGCAATATCCGCGGTGTGGCCGCGCCCGAAGCCGCCAATAACGCCGGCGCGCAGACCTCCTTCATCCCGCTGCTGACGCTGGGCATTCCGCCCAATGCCGTGATGGCGCTGATGGTCGGTGCGATGACCATTCACAACATCCAGCCCGGCCCGCAGGTGATGACCAGCAATCCGGAGCTGTTCTGGGGCCTGATCGCGTCCATGTGGTTGGGCAACCTGATGCTGATCGTGCTGAACCTGCCGCTGATCGGCATCTGGATCAAGCTGCTGACCATCCCCTACCGCTGGCTGTTCCCGGCCATCGTGCTGTTCTGCGCCATCGGCGTGTACTCCACGAACAACAACACCTGGGACATCTGGATGGTCGCCATGTTCGGTGTGATCGGCTACGGCTTCATCAAGCTGGGGGTCGAGCCCGCGCCACTGCTGCTGGGCTTCATCCTGGGGCCGATGATGGAAGAGAATCTGCGCCGGGCCCTGCTGCTGTCGCGCGGCGACTGGAGCGTGCTCGTCACACGTCCGCTCTCGGCCACGCTGTTGGGCATGGCGCTGCTGCTGCTCATCATCGTGATGCTCCCTTCGATCAAGTCCAAGCGCGAGGAAGCCTTCGTAGAGGATTGATCCCGCCGCTGCACTAAACTGGAACGGCACCTGCGGGTGCCGTTCTCACTTTCTGAATCTCAGAGGAGCTTCTTCATGACATCCAAGCTGCTGACCGGCCTGCTGGCCTTCGGTCTGTCCCTTGCCCTGCCGCTGGCCGCGCAGACCTGGCCGGGCAAGCCGATCCGTCTGGTCGTGCCTTTCCCCCCCGGTGGCGCCACCGACATCCTCGCGCGCGCTCTCTCGCAGGAGCTGGGCAGGAATCTGGGCCAGTCCATCGTGATCGACAACAAGCCCGGCGCCGGCGGCACCATCGGCGCCCTGGCCGGGGCCCAGGCCGCGCCCGACGGCTACACCCTGCTGCTGACCACCTCGAGCACGCACAGCATCGGCCCGGCCATCAACCCCAAGATTCCCTACAACGCCGAGACCGATTTCACGCCCGTCGCCTACGTGGCCAGCTCGCCCCAGGTGATCCTGGTGCCCATGACCTCGCCGGCCACAAACCTGCGCGAGTTCATAGACTACGCGCGCAAGAACCCGGGGCGGCTGAACTACGCCTCCAGCGGCAACGGCACCATCTCCAACCTGTCCACCGAGATCTTCAAGGCCCGGTCCGGCACCTTCCTCGTGCACATTCCCTACCGCGGCACCGGCCTGTCGATTGCCGACCTGATCAGCGGCAAGGTGGACGTGCTGTTCGACTCCGTGGTGTCGGGCATGCCCCATGTGCGTGACGGCAAGCTGCGCGCCCTGGCCGTGACCAGTCCCAAGCGCAGCGCCCTGGTGCCCGAGCTGCCGGCCGTGGCTGAACTGCTGCCGGGCTTCGAGTCGGTCACCTGGTTTGGCGTTTACGGCCCGCGCGGCCTGCCCCCGGAGATCGTGACGCGCGTCAACCAGGCCGTGAATGCGGCGCTCGCCGAGCCCGAGCTGAAAGAGCGTTTTGCGCGCCTGGGCGCCGAAACCACCGGCGGTACGCCGCAGCAGTTCGCGGCCGTGGTGAAGGCCGAATCGGCCAAGTGGAAAAAAGTCATCACGGAACGCAAGATAACGACGGATTAATGAAGCCCCCCTGTGTCGCCCCTGAGGGCGCCTTCCCCCGGAGGGGGACAACGCCAGCAGCCCGGCGAAGCCGGTTCTGCGGCGTTCTCGAAAAAGCCCGTGTGTTCATGTGAATGAGCGGAGCAGAACAGGACCCTGACATCATGAACTTCAACTACAGCACCCCCTACACCAGCACGCGCCTGCCGGTCTTTGCCCGCAACGTTGTCTCCACCTCGCACCCGCTGGCGGCCCAGGCCGGCCTGCGCATGCTGCAAAAGGGCGGCAACGCGGTGGATGCGGCGATTGCCGCCGCGGCCACCATCACCCTGACCGAACCGGTCAGCAACGGCCTGGGCAGCGATGCCTTCGCCATCCTGTGGGATGGCAAGGAACTGCATGGCCTCAACGCCTCCGGTCGCGCGCCGCAGGGCTGGACCCCCGAGTACTTCAAGCGCAAGTACGGCGAGGGCGCCAAGACGCCCCCGAAGCGCGGCATCGATTCCGTCACCGTGCCGGGCGCCGTGGCCGGCTGGGTGGCGCTGAGCGATCGTTTCGGCAAGCTGCCCTTCGCCGACCTCCTGGAGCCGGCCATCGAGATCGCCGAGCGGGGTTACCTCATCCCCGTGGTGGTGCAGCAGAAGTGGGCCGCCGCCACGCCCGAGCTGCAGGGCGTGCCGGGTTTTGCCCAGAGTTTCCTGCCCTGGGGCCGCGCGCCGAATGTGGGGGAGCTGTTCCAGTTCAAGGCCGCGGCGCGTGCCCTGCGTTTGATTGCCCAGACCAGGGGCCAGGCCTATTACCGGGGCGAGATCGCCCAGGCCCTGGAGAAATTCGCCGCTGAAAACGGCGGCGTCCTGAAAGCCAGCGACCTGGCCGCCTACCAGCCCGAGTGGGTGCAGCCCCTGGCCAAGAACTACCGCGGCTACACCCTGCACGAGATCCCGCCCAACGGCCAGGGCATTGCCGCGCAGATGGCCCTGGGCATCCTGGACAAGTTCGACCTGGGCTCGATGCCCGTGGACAGCGTCGATTCGCAGCACCTGCAGATCGAGGCCATGAAACTGGCTTTTGCCGATGTCTACCGTTACGTGGCCGAGCCGTCGGCCATGCAGGTCACGCCGGAGCAGATGCTGGACGACGCCTACCTGGCCAGCCGCGCCAAACTGATCGACATGAAGAAGGCGCAGGACTTCAAGGCCGGCAACCCGGTCAAGGGCGGCACCATCTACCTGACCGCGGCCGACGAGAACGGCATGATGATCAGCTTCATCCAGAGCAACTTCATGGGCTTCGGCTCGGGCTGCGTGGAGCCGAGCTTCGGCATCAGCCTGCAGAACCGGGGCCACGGCTTCAACGTGGACGCCCACGGCCTGAACACCGCCAATCTGGTGGCGCCGGGCAAACGGCCCATCCACACCATCATCCCGGCCTTCCTCACCAAGGACGGCCAGCCGGTGATGAGCTTCGGCGTCATGGGCGGCAATATGCAGCCCCAGGGCCATCTGCAGACCCTGGTGCGCATGCTGGACTACGGGCAGAACCCGCAGACCGCCTGCGACGCGCCGCGCTGGCGCTACAACGCGGGGCTGGAGATCAACGTCGAGGCCAGCATGAACCCGGCCACGGTGCAGGGCCTGTCGGCGCGCGGCCACCGCATGGAAGTCATCAACGACTCCTACCAGGACTTCGGCGCCGGCCAGTTCATCTGGCGCGCCGGGGACCCCAAGGTGCAGGGTTATGTGGCCGCCAGTGACGCGCGCCGCGACGGCCAGGCGGCAGGCTACTGAGGGCTTGTTGTTCTGGAGCTGCATCCGAGGACGGGAATGGGGTAATTTTCTTTTAAATGGGGTAATTTGGTATTTAAATACCTCTATAATCCAGGCAATTACCCCATTTCAAGCCGATTCAGCCCCACCATGCATTCGCTGACTCCAGAGTACCTGGCCCGGCTGCGCTTCGATACCCGGCAGCTGGCCAGCCTGCGCGCCCTGGGCGAATACCGGGGCAAGCAGCGCCTCTACATTGCCCAGTCGCCCGAGGTCCTGAGCGACCTGCGGCAGGTCGCCGCGGTTGAATCGACCGAGTCCTCCAACCGGCTCGAAGGGGTGGTCGTCGCACCCCATCGGCTCAAGTCCCTGGTGCTGAAAAATGCCACGCCCCAAAGCCGCTCAGAGCAGGAGGTCGCGGGCTACCGGGATGCCTTGGCGTTGATCCACGAAAGCGCAGAGCACATGCCCTTCTCGGAAGGCACGGTGCTCCAGTTGCACGGCATGCTGTACCGCTACATGCCGCAGCCGGGCGGGCATTGGAAGGCCAGCAACAACGACATCGTGGAGCGGCACCCGGACGGCAGCACGCGCGTGCGCTTTCGTCCGGTGGCAGCACACCTGACCTCCACAGCCATGGCGGACTTGATGACGCGCTATGGCCAGGCGCGCGACCAGCACTTGGCCGATCCGCTGGTGCTGGTGCCCCTGGTCGTCCTGGACTTTCTGTGTATCCATCCGTTCCCGGACGGCAATGGCCGCATGGCTCGCTTGCTGACCCTGCAATTGCTCTACCACTACGACTACACCGTGGGCCGCTACATCAGCCTGGAGCGCATCTTCGAGGAATCGAAGGAAAGTTATTACGAAACGCTGGAAGCCAGCTCACAGGGCTGGCACGAGGCTGTGCACGACATCACCCCCTGGCTGGATTACTTCTGGGGCGCCCTGCTGCGCGCCTACAAGGAATTCGAGCAGCGTGTGGGCACCATCGAGCGCGGGCGTGGCGCCAAGGGCGACCGCGTGCGCGCCGAAGCGCTCAAGCGCACGCTGCCGTTTTCCATCTCGGAAATCGAACAGGCCTGCCCCGGCATCAGCCGCGACATGGTGCGGCTGGTGCTGCGCGCACTGAAAGCCGAGGGGCTGATTGCGCCCACGGGCAAGGGGCGCGGGGCCAAATGGGTCAACGTGAAGCCGCAGAACCCAACATCGACAAGTAAACCGGGAGACGAGAAATGACAATGACGCTCACAGAAATACTGAAAAACAGCGCCTACAAGCTGGGACAGTTCAAGCCGGCGCAGATCAGTGCGCTCGAAGCCGCCATCACCGTCAAGGAGGCGGGTAAGAAACCCGCGCCCTACATGACCTGCCTGGTGCGCGGCAAGTCCATCAGGCTCACGCCTGAAGAGGCCGTGCGGCAGCTGTACGTGATGGTCCTGCGCGACGATCTCGGCTATCTGGACGGCCTGGACGCATGAGCCAGGCTTCAAAAAACCTAGCCACCGGCCTGGCATTCGCCATCGTCGGTGCCATCGCCTTCAGCGGCAAGGCCATCATCGTCAAGCTGGCCTACCGTTACGGGGTCGATGCGGTCACGCTCATCATGTACCGCATGCTGTTCGCCCTGCCGCTCTTCCTGGCCATGGCCTGGTGGGCCAGTCGGGGCAAGGCCGCGCTCACGCGGCGCGACTGGCTGGGTGTGCTGGGCCTGGGCTTCAGTGGCTATTACCTGGCCAGCTTTCTGGACTTTGCGGGCCTGGCCTACATCACGGCCTCGCTCGAACGCCTGGTTCTTTACCTCACGCCCACCATCGTGCTCCTGCTCGGCCTGCTGTTCTACGGCCGGCGTGTCAGCCGCGCGCAGATCGGCGGCATGCTGATCAGCTATGCGGGTGTGATGCTCGTTTTCGGGCGCGAGGTGTCACTGGCCGGGGCCGACGTGGCCTGGGGGACGCTGCTGGTCTTCCTGAGCGCCGTCAGCTACGCGATTTACCTCAGCTACAGCGGCGAACTCGTGCGGCGCCTGGGCTCGCTGCGCCTGGTGGGGCTGGCCACCAGCGTGGCCTGTCTGTTCTGCATCCTGCAGTTTGTGCTGCTGCGGCCGCTGTCGGCGGCGCAGGTGGCCCCGGAGGTGATCTGGCTCTCGCTGCTCAATGCCACCGCTTGCACCGCCGTGCCCGTGCTGCTGGTGATGATGGCCATCGAGCGTGTGGGAGCGGGCATGGCGGCGCAGGCCGGCATGGTGGGCCCCATGTCCACCATCCTCATGGGGGTGTGGCTGCTGGGCGAGCCCTTCACGGGCTGGGTCGTGGCCGGCACGCTGCTGGTGCTGGCCGGCATCTTTGTTTTTGGCCGTGCCGCCCGTGCGGCAGCGGACTGAAAGTCCCGCCCGGGCAAAGGTCAGACGGCCTCCGTATCATTTCGTCAATCTCATCTCGACACAGGAAGAACATCATGGATCTCGGCATCACAGGCAAATGGGCATTGGTGGGCGGCGCCAGCAAGGGCCTCGGTTTCGGCTGCGCGCAGGCCTTGGTGCGCGAGGGCGTCAACGTGGTGATCGTGGCGCGGGGCGCCGAGGCTCTGAATGCCGCGGCGGCCAAGCTCAAGGCCGAGGCCAAGGGTGTGCAGGTCGTTGCGGTGCCGGTGGACATCACCACCGCGGCAGGACGTGAAGCCATCTTTGCCCAGCGCAAGGCGTTCGACATCGTGGTCACCAACGCCGGCGGCCCGCCGCCCGGCGACTTCCGCGACTGGAGCCGCGAGGACTGGATCAAGGCGGTGGACGCCAACATGCTCACGCCCATCGAGCTCATCAAGGCCACGGTGGATGGCATGGCCGCGCGCGGCTACGGCCGCATCGTCAACATCACGTCCAGCGCGGTGAAAGCGCCGATCGACGTCCTGGGGCTGTCGAATGGCGCGCGCAGCGGCCTGACCGGGTTTGTCGCCGGCGTGGCGCGCAATCCCAAGCTCGCAGCCAAGGGCGTGACGATCAATAATCTCTTGCCCGGCGCCTTCGACACGGACCGTCTCAAGGGGACGATGGCGGGTGCGGCGCAGAAAACGGGTCAGCCCATCGAGGCCGTCATGGAAACCCGCAAGAAGACCATCCCTGCGCAACGCTTCGGTACACCCGAGGAGTTCGGTGCCATCTGCGCCTTCCTGTGCAGCCAGCAAGCCGCTTACATCACGGGCCAGAACGTGCTCGCCGATGGTGGTGCCTACCCAGGTACGTATTGATGCAATCCTGGCGTGGCCTCATCGTCGCGCCGAGGACACCACGATGCCGCTGACGATCAGCACAAAAGCAGCGCCGTGGTAGAGCTGAGGCAGCTCGCCCAGCAGGGTTGTGGACATGAGCGCCGCGAACAGCGGTGTGAGATTGCCGAAGAAGCTGGCCACCGTGGGGCCCGCGCGCTGCACGCCCATGCCCCAGGCGCGGTAGGCCAGTACGGCCGGGCCCACGGCCACGAAGACCAGGGCCGCGATCAAGGGCCAGCCCCAGACGATGGGCTGGTCCATCACCATCCATTCGCCAGCAGCGAACAGCGCCGACCAGGCCAGGCCGAAGACGATCTGCGCGAGCAGGAAAGCGGCCCAGTCACCACGGATGGTGGCCGGCTCGCCGCCAGGGCGCGCCAGCATCCAGCTGTAGAAGGCCCAGCAGATGGAGGCGATCAGGACGTAGATGTCGCCCGGCAGCAGCTGGACCTGCAGCAGGGTGTCCAGATGGCCGCGGCTGAGCACCAGCAGCACGCCGCTGATGGACAGCAGGGCGCCCAGCAGCTGGCGGCGCGAGACCGGGGCCTTGAAGAAGAGCCGCCCGATGAGTTGCATCCAGATCGGCATGCTCGCCGCCACCAGCGTGACGTTGATGGGTGAGGAGGTCTTGAGCGCCAGGTACTGCAGCGCGTTGTAGGCGCCCACACTGAGCAGGCCCAGCATGGCAAAACGCCGCCAGTGCGGCCACAGGCCGCTGTCGCGTCTGAGCACCCAGGTCGCCAGCGGCAGCAGGATCAGGCCGGCCAGAACCCAGCGCAGCAGATTGAGCATCATGGGGGGCACGAGTTCGCCCACCATGCGGCCCACCACAGCATTGCCGGCCCACATCAGGGGCGGCAGCGTCAGGAGCAGGGCGGTGGAGGGGCTGAGGCGTGTGTGCATGTGTGGCACTGTAGCAAGCCGGTGGCCGGTCTGCCGTCAGACGGGCAGAAATGCCCTGGCGGCGGCGGGTACTCGTATGCTCACGTAGAATTTTGCGCATCAACAGGAGACAAGACATGACCCAGATCCGTTCCCGCGCCGTGCGCATAGCCCAGCATGGTGGCCCTGAAGAGATGAAGATCGTCGAGATGATGGTGGGCGAGCCCGGCCCGGGCGAGATCCGCATCCGGCACAAGGCCTGCGGCCTGAACTTCATCGACGTCTACCAGCGCAGCGGTGTCTACCAGCTGCCCATGCCCTTGCAGCTGGGCATGGAGGCCTCGGGCATCGTCGAGGCGGTGGGTGAAGGCGTCACGCACCTGAAGGTCGGCGACCGTGCCGCCTACGCCAGCCAGCCGCCCGGCGCCTATTGCGAGGTGCGCGTGATGCCGGCCAAGACGGTGTGCAAGCTGCCCGACGACATCGCCTTCGAGACCGGCGCGGCCATGATGCTCAAGGGCCTGACCGTGCAGTACCTCTTCAACCGGGTGCGCCCGGTCGAGGCCCTGCAGCCCGGCGACCACGTGCTCTTCCACGCCGCCGCCGGCGGCGTGGGCCTGATCGCCTGCCAGTGGGCCAGGGCCCAGGGCCTGCAGCTGATCGGCACGGCGGGTTCGGACGCCAAGTGCGAGCTTGCGAAGGCCCATGGCGCCGCCCACGTGATCAACTACAACAAGGAAGACTTCCTGCCGCGCGTGAAGGAGATCACCGGCGGCAAGGGCGTGAAGGTGGTGTACGACTCCGTCGGCAAGGACACCTGGGACAAGTCGCTCGATTGCCTGCGGCCTTTCGGCCTGATGGCCAGCTTCGGCAATGCCTCCGGCGTGGTGCCGCCCTTTGCGCCGGGCAGCCTGGCGGCCAAGGGTTCGATCTACGTCACGCGCCAGACCCTGTTCAGCCACATCACCACACGCGAGACCACGCAGTCCATGGCCGACGACCTGTTCGCCATGGTGTCCAGCGGCAAGGTGAAGATCAACATCTCCCAGCGCTACCCGCTGGAACAGGTGCAGCAGGCGCACCGCGACCTCGAAGCCCGCAAGACCACGGGCTGCACCATCCTGACGCTGTGAGGCACGCCAGGCGCGGAGGCTGAAGCCAGCTCCGCGCCAGCGCGTCGCCGCTCAGCTGCGAGAGCGTTTCACGCGCAGGAGTTCGTCGAGCAGCAACAGGATCACGCCCAGGGTGATGGCGCTGTCGGCCAGGTTGAAGGCCGGGAAATGCCAGCTGCCGATGTGGAAGTCCACCATGTCCACCACGTAGCCGTGCAGCAGGCGGTCCAGCACATTGCCGATGGCGCCGCCCATGATGCAGGTCAGCGCAAAGCAGAACAGGCGCTGGCCGGCATGGGCGCGCAACATGGTGATGATGAAGACCGTGGCAGCCACGCCGATGCCCACGAAGAGCCAGCGCTGCCAGCCGTCAGCCCCGGCCAGGAAGGAGAAGGCCGCGCCGCGGTTGTGCACGCGCACGATATTGAGCCAGCCGGTCAGCTCGGTGGCCTCGCCATAGTGGTAGTAGGCCAGGATCAGCACCTTGCTGAGCTGGTCCGCCAGCAGGATCAGAAAGGCCAGGCCCAGCCATTTCAGCAGGCCGACGTTGGTGTGGGGGCGTATCTTGGCCATCAAATCCAATCCGTTCGGGCTGAGCTTGTCGAAGCCCCAGCACCCGGGTTCAAGAGAGAGAGCCCTTCGACAGGCTCAGGGCGAACGGCTTCAGGCATGCAGTCGATGCTCACCCTGGCCGTAGAGATTGCTGGTGCAGCGGCCGCACAGCGCGGGATGGGATGCATCGGTGCCCACGTCCTCGCGGTAGTGCCAGCAGCGTTCGCATTTGGTCGCCGCGCTCGGCGCCACCTGCACCGTGAGCGCGCCTCCGGGTTGCAGCGTGACGGCCGAGGTGATGAAGACGAACTTCAGGTCCTCGCCCAGACTGGCCAGCAAGGCGTGGTCTTGCGCATTGGCTGCCAGTGTCACGGTGGCTTGCAGCGAGGCGCCCACCTTGCCATCGGCGCGCAGCGCCTCGATGTCCTTGTTCACGGCGTCGCGGATCTCGCGCAGGCGCCCCCACCTGGCCAGCAGCGCGGCATCGGGCTGTCCCAGATCGACATAGGTCTCCATGAAGATCGACTCGGACGAGCCGATCACCTGCCAGGCTTCCTCGGCCGTGAAGCTCAGGAAGGGCGCCATCCAGCGCAGCATGGCTTGCGTGATCTGGTGCAGCGCGGTCTGGGCGCTGCGACGGGCCAGTGACTTGGGCGCCGTGGTGTACAGGCGGTCTTTCAGCACGTCCAGGTAGAAGGCGCCCAGGTCTTCGCTGCAGTAGACCTGCAGCTTGGCCACCACCGGGTGGAACTCATAGACCTCGTAGTGCGCCAGGATCTCGGCCTGCAGTTCGGCCGCGCGGCTCAGGGCGTAGCGGTCGATCTCCAGCATCTGGTCCAGCGGCACCGCGTCTTTTTTCGGATCGAAGTCGCTCACATTGGCCAGCAGGAACTTCAAGGTGTTGCGCACACGGCGGTAGGTGTCCACCACGCGCGCCAGGATCTTGTCGTCGATGCCCAGGTCGCCCGAGTAGTCGGTGGCGGCGCACCACAGTCGGATGATCTCGGCGCCCATCTTCTCGCTGACCTGCTGCGGCGCGACGACGTTGCCCACGCTCTTGCTCATCTTGCGGCCCTGGCCGTCCACGGTGAAGCCGTGGGTCAGCAGGCCGCGGTAGGGCGCGCGGCCGTACATGGCGCAGGCGGTCAGCAGCGAAGAGTGGAACCAGCCGCGGTGCTGGTCGTGGCCTTCCAGATACAGGTCGGCCTCGGGGCCACCGTCCTCGTGGCCGCTGTGCGGGTGCGAGGTCTTGAGCACCGTGGTGTGCGTGGTGCCGGAATCGAACCACACCTCCAGGATGTCGCTGCTCTTGCTCCAGCGCGCGGTATCGCTCTTGTCGCCGATGCGCTGCAGGATGTCGGCGGTGGACAGCTTGCTCCAGGCCTCGATGCCGCCCTGCTCGACGACTTCGGCGGCCAGGTCGATGATCTCGGGCGTGCGCGGATGCGGCTCGCCGCTGTCCACGTCGAGCAGGAAGGGCAGGGGCACGCCCCAGCTGCGCTGGCGCGAGATGCACCAGTCGGGCCGGTTGGCGATCATGTCGCGCAGGCGGGCCTTGCCGTTCTCGGGGTAGAAGCTGGTCTCTTCGATGGCGGCCAGCGCCATCTGGCGCAGGGTCTGCGGCGCCTTGTCTTTCGTGAAGATGCCCGTGCCCTCGTCCATGCGCACGAACCACTGCGCCGCAGCGCGGTAGATCACCGGCGTCTTGTGGCGCCAGCAGTGCGGGTAGCTGTGGGTGATGGGCTGGGTGGCCATCAGGCGGTCGCTCTGGCCGAGCACCTCGATCACGCGCTCGCAGGCTTTCCAGATGTGCTGGCCGCCGAAGAACGGCAGTTCCTCGGTGTAGACGCCATTGCCTTGCACCGGGTTGAGGATGTCGTCGTACTTCAGGCCATGGGCCACGCAGCTGTTGAAGTCGTCCACGCCGTAAGCGGGGGCCGAGTGCACGATGCCGGTGCCGTCGCCGTCGCTGACGTAGTCGGCCAGGTAGAGCGGCGACAAGCGCTTGTAGCTGTATTCGCCGCTGCCGCTGTCCAGGTCGTACAGCGGATGGCGGAATACCTGGCCACGCAAGGCCTCGCCCTTGGCGGTGGCCAGCACGGTGCCTGTCAGGCCGAAGCGCTCCAGGCACTTCTCGACCAGGTTGGCGCCCAGCAGCAGCACGCCCTTGGGCGTGTCCACCAGCGCGTATTCCAGCTCCGGGTGGGCGTTGAGCGCCTGGTTGGCGGGGAGGGTCCAGGCGGTGGTGGTCCAGATGACGGCAAAAGC
>JAGWTL010000240.1 GCA_028869035.1 Burkholderiales bacterium
AGCAGCAGGCCATGGACGAGCAGGGCCAGGCCGTAGGCGCGTATCAGGCCCTGGCGCTGTACCGGGGGGGTGAATTCGAAACGGCTGGCAGCGTGCATGGCTGGTTTGCGCGTGTGAGGTCAGTTGACCATCTGCACCGACAGACCCACACGCTGCACACCGGCGCGCTGCAGCGTGTCCATGACGCGGACCACGGTCTCGTACTTGACGCTCTTGTCAGCGCTGATGACCACAGCCACGCTGGCGTCCTTGCCGGCGAGGGACTCCGCGCGCTTGACGTTGGCGGCCAGATCACCGAGCCGGATGCGGGTGCTGCTGTCCTGAGCACGCATGGTCAGGGCCTCGTCCTTGCCGACGATGATCTCGATCACCTGATCGGGCTTGCGCGCGGCCTTGCCCACGCTGGGCAGGTCCACCACGCTGGGGGTGATGAGCGGCGCGGTGACCATGAAGATGATGAGCAGCACCAGCATCACGTCGATGAAGGGCACCATATTGATTTCGTTGATGGTGCGGCGTCCGCGCCCGCGGCTGACCAGGGTGGGCATGCTGCGCTCCTCAGTAGGTCGAAGCCTGTGCGGATGGCTGCGCGCTGACGTTGCGCTGCAGGATGTTGGAGAACTCCTCGATGAAGGTCTCCAGCATGATGGCCACGCGGTCGATCTCGCGCGCGAAGCGGTTGTAGGCCACCACGGCGGGGATGGCGGCGAACAGGCCGATAGCAGTGGCCACCAGGGCCTCGGCGATGCCGGGGGCCACGGTGGCCAGCGTCACCTGCTGCAGCGAGGCCAGGCCGGTGAAGGCGTGCATGATGCCCCAGACCGTGCCGAACAGGCCTACGTAGGGCGAGACCGAGCCCACCGAGGCCAGGAAGGAGAGGTTGGTTTCCACCACGTCCATCTCGCGCTGGAAGTTGGCGCGCATGGCGCGGCGTGCGCCGTCGAGCAGGGTGCCGGCGTCGGTGATGCGGCGCTCGCGCAGCTTCTGGTATTCGCGCAGGCCGCTGACGAAGATGCGTTCCATGGGGCCGCTGGCATGGCCCTTCTGGGCTGCCGTGGCGTACAGGGTGTTGAGATTGGCGCCGGACCAGAAGTCGCGCTCGAACTGTTCGTTGAGTTCGCGCACGCGCCGCAGCGAGAAGAGCTTGCTGAAGATGGCGGCCCAGCTGGTGATGGACACCAGCAGCAGCAGCAGCATGACGGCCTGCACGACCCAGCTGGCGTGCAGCACGAGTTGGATGATGGAAAGGTCTTGGCTCATTGCAACCTAGTAGACTGAATCATTGAAATTAACGGTTTAGCCTCTATATCCGGAGGCATGACACCGTTGAAGCTGAACGAACAAGAAATGGCCGAGCTGCAAAGCGTGATGCGCAAGCAAACGGGCAATGCGGCGCTGGCGCGCCGGGCACGCTGCGTATTGTTGTGCGCCACGGGCGCGCGGCGCGTGGACATCCGCCAGACGCTGGGCTGTGACGACGGCTTCATCAGCCGCTGGACGCGTGCCTATGCGGCCGGTGGTCTGGCGGGGCTGGTATCCCACCATCCCGGGCGAGCGCCTGTTCGCCCCGTGGCCAAGCTGGAAGCCCGGGTGCTTGATCGCACCCTGAAGTCCAAGCCACGCGACGGCTCCACGCACTGGAGCAGCCGCAAACTGGCCGCCGAGCTGGGCGATGTGTCGTTCTCTGCGGTGCAGCGCATCTGGCGCAAGCACGGAGTACGCCCCCATCGGCTGGACACCCACATGGTTTCGGATGATCCGCACTTCGAGGCCAAGGCCGCCGAGGTCATCGGCCTTTATCTGCAGCCACCCGAGCACGCCATCGTGTTCTGTGTCGATGAGAAGACCGCCATTCAGGCGCTGGACCGCAAGGACAGACAGTTGCCTCTGTCGCGTGGACGCGCCCAGAGTCACGGCTTTGAGTACAAGCGCAATGGCACGCTGAGCCTGTTCGCCGCTCTGAACACGGCCACCGGCGAGGTCGTTGGGAAAACGGCCCCGCGCCACACCAGCGAGCAGTTCGTGCGGTTTCTGGAGGACCTCGTGACCGATCATGACGAGGATCAGCAAATCCACGTGATCTGCGACAACGTGAGCAGCCACAAGACCGCTTTGGTTCAAACGTGGCTGCTGCTGACCCCGAATGTGCAGATTCACTACACGCCCACCTACTCGTCCTGGCTCAACCAGGTGGAGATCTGGTTTGCCAAGATCCAGCGCGATGTGATTGCGCGCGGCATCTTCCCCAGCACCAAGGACCTGGACAAGAAAATCATGCGCTACATCCGCGAGCACAACAAACACTCCAAGCCCATTCGATGGAAATACGCCAACCCAAAGCATCGGATTACAAGTAATCTCATTGATTCAGTCTACTAGCACCATGTACCTGCCCCCTCAATTCAAATCCGAAGAACGCGCGCACGCCCTGGCCCTGATGCGCGGGTATCCCTTTGCCAGCCTCATCAGCCTGGATGACGCCAGCCTGCCCTATGTCACCCACCTTCCCTTGCATGTGCAGGAAGCGGGCGAGCAACTGGTGCTGCTCGGGCATGTGGCCAAGCCCAACCCGCATTGGCGCCATCTGCAGGCCCGGCCCCAGGCCGTAGTGACCTTCATGGGGCCGCACGCCTATATGTCGCCCGGTGTCTACCCGGATCTGGCACGGGTCCCCACCTGGAACTATCTGGCCGTGCATTGCACCGTGTCGGCTGCGCTGGTCGAGGATGCCCAAGCCAAGGATGGTTTGCTGAAGAAACTCATCGGCGACCACGAACCTGCTTACGCCGCGCAATGGCGCAGCCTGGGGGAGGACTATGCGCACAAGATGCTCGCCGGCATCGTGGCCTTCGAGCTGCGCATCACGGCCCTGCAGTGCAAACTCAAGATCAATCAGCACCGACCGGAAGCCCATGCCGCCATGAAGACGGCTTATGCTGCCGGCAACGAGAACGAACGAGAACTGGCTACCTGGATGGAGCGACTGGGCCTGCATGGCAACCACTGACGAGCATTTCATGCAGTTGGCCCTGGCACAGGCCCGCCTGGCTGGGGCGACCGGCGAGGTGCCGGTGGGGGCCGTGCTGATGCATCGCGGTGAGGTGCTTGCGGTCGGGCACAACACACCCATAGGTCGCCGCGACCCCACGGCGCATGCAGAGATCTGCGCCCTGCGTGATGCCGCCGCCCGGCTGGGCAACTACCGGCTGGAGGATTGCGAGATTTTTGTCACACTGGAGCCCTGTCCCATGTGTGCCGGGGCCCTGCTGCATGCCCGCCTGAAACGGGTGGTGTTCGGGGCGCCTGACCCCAAGACCGGCGCGGCCGGCTCCGTGCTGAACCTGTTTTCCCATCCGCAGTTGAACCACCAGACGGTGGTGCAGGGTGGCGTGCTGGTGGGAGAGTGCGGGACACTGCTACAGGATTTTTTCCAGGCAAAGCGCGAGAGCCAGCGCCGTCTGAGCCAGCCGGTGCGCGAGGATGCATTGCGCACGCCGGAGGATCGTTTCATGGATCTGCGCGGCTACCCGTGGACGCCGCGCTACCTCAGCGACCTGCCCGCCCTGGCGGGCCTGCGCCTGCACTATCTGGACGAAGGGCCACGGGAGGCGCCGCTGACCTGGTTGTGCCTGCACGGCAACCCGAGCTGGAGCTATCTCTACCGCAAGATGATCCCCGTGTTTATTGCGGCAGGACATCGTGTGGTGGCGCCGGACCTGATCGGTTTTGGCCGCAGCGACAAGCCTAAGAAGGAGGGTGTGCACAGTTTCAGCTGGCACCGCCAGGTGCTGCTGGAGTTCGTCGAGCAACTCGATCTGAAAAATATCGCGCTCGTGGTCCAGGACTGGGGTGGTTTGCTCGGCCTGACCCTGCCCATGGTTGCGCCGCAGCGCTACGAGGGCTTGTTGCTGATGAACACCCTGCTGGCCACCGGTGACTACCCTCTCACGCCGGGTTTTCTGGCCTGGCGCGAGATGTGTGCCAAAAAACCGGACTTCGACGTGGGCCACCTGCTGGCACGCAGCAACCCGCAGATGAACGAAGCGGAATGCGCGGCCTATAACGCGCCTTTCCCTGATCGTGGTCATCGTGCGGCTTTGCGCGCCTTTCCAACCATGGTGCCCGGAACGCCAGAGGCCGATGGCGCGGCCATCTCGCGCCAGGCGCGCGCCTTCTGGCAGAACGATTGGCGGGGCCGCAGCCTCATGGCCGTGGGCATGCAGGATCCGGTGCTGGGCTGGCCGGTGATGCAGATGTTGCAGCAAACGATACGCGGTTGCCCCGAACCCATGCGTGTCGAGGAGGGCGGGCATTTCGTCCAGGAGCAGGGCGAGACCATCGCACAGGCGGCACTTCGTCATTTCGCGCCCCGATAATCAGCAGCTTCATGAAAAAGCACATTTACATCTATTCCCCCTCGGGTGCCGTGCGCGACAAGTCGGCCTTTCGTCGCGGGGTCAAACGTCTGCGGGCCCTGGGCCACGAGGTCGAGATCGACGAAGCGGCGCTGGCCAGCCACCAGCGTTTTGCTGGTGATGACGCCACCCGCCTGGCTGCCATCGACCGGGCGACCGCCAGTGGCGCCGACGTGGCCATGATTTCCCGGGGTGGGTATGGTTTGACCCGCATCCTCCCCGGCATTTCGTACAAACGCGTGGCCAAGGCCGTGGACAAGGGGACGCGGTTTGTCGGCCTCAGTGATTTCACGGCCTTCCAGCTGGCCGTGCTGGCCCAGGCCGGGGCGGTAACATGGGCCGGGCCCTCCCTGTGCGAGGGCTTCGGTGTGAGTGACCGGTCCGACGTGGCCGATGGCCATGGGGCCGGCGGACAGGGCGGTCCGGACGAGATCATGGAAGCCTGTTTCGACGATCTG
>JAGWTL010000241.1 GCA_028869035.1 Burkholderiales bacterium
AATTCATGCCGACTCGCAAACCACAACAAACCAACAGGCCACCTGAGGGGCCGCGCACACCGGATTCGGGCGATTCTGTGGTGCTGGAGCGCCGCGCGCAGCGCGTGCAGCCACCACGCATGTTCCAGGTGGTCATGTTCAATGACGACTACACGCCCATGGAGTTCGTCGTGGTGGTGTTGCAGGAGTTCTTCAGCAAAGACCGCGAGGCCGCCACCCAGATCATGCTCAAGATTCACCTGGACGGCAAAGGCGTCTGCGGTGTCTATACCAAGGACGTGGCGGCCACCAAGGTGGACCAGGTGCTGGAGGCGGCGCACAGGGCGGGGCATCCCTTGCAGTGCCTGAGCGAGCCCGTGGAGTAGAGAAATAAAGAAGTCAAGTAAGCAGGGAAAAGTTACTTTTCTTTGGGGCTGGAACTGTTGGACAGTCAGGCGAATCGGATTAAAGTGGATTTGTAAGCAAGGCAAAAGGAAGTCACATGATTGCCCAGGAATTGGAAGTCAGCCTTCACATGGCGTTTGTCGAGGCGCGTCAGCAACGCCATGAGTTCATCACCGTGGAGCATCTGCTGCTGGCCTTGCTCGATAACCCCAGTGCGGCCGAGGTGCTGCGCGCCTGTGCGGCCAATATCGACGACCTGCGCAAGTCGCTGGCCAACTTCATCAAGGACAACACCCCCCAGGTAGCCGGTACCGACGATGTCGATACCCAGCCCACCCTGGGTTTCCAGCGCGTGATCCAGCGCGCCATCATGCACGTGCAATCCACGGGCAGCGGCAAGAAGGAAGTCACCGGCGCCAACGTGCTGGTGGCCATCTTCGGCGAGAAGGATTCGCATGCCGTCTATTACCTGCACCAGCAGGGTGTGACTCGGCTGGACGTGGTCAACTTCATAGCCCACGGCATCAAGAAAAGCGATCCGCCGGAGACCGGCAAGCCCAGCGAAAGTTCGGGCGAGGCCGAGGAGGGCGCCGCCGCCGAGAAGGGCGACAGCAAGGCATCCCCGCTGGAGCAGTACACGCAGAACCTGAACCAGGCCGCCAAGGAAGGAAAGATCGATCCGCTGATCGGCCGCGAGTACGAGGTCGAACGCGTGATTCAGATCCTGTGTCGCCGCCGCAAGAACAATCCCCTGCTCGTCGGAGAGGCCGGTGTGGGCAAGACAGCCATTGCCGAGGGCCTGGCCTGGCGCATCGTGCAGGGTGACGTGCCCGAGATCCTGGCTGAAGGGAATGTCTACTCGCTGGATATGGGCGCGCTGCTGGCCGGCACCAAGTATCGCGGTGACTTCGAACAGCGCCTCAAGGGTGTGCTCAAGTCCCTCAAGGACAAACCCAACGCCATCCTGTTCATCGACGAGATCCACACCCTGATCGGCGCCGGTGCAGCCTCGGGCGGCACGCTGGACGCGTCCAATCTGCTCAAACCGGCGCTCTCCAGCGGCCAGCTCAAGTGCATCGGCGCGACCACCTTTACCGAATACCGCGGCATCTTCGAGAAGGACGCAGCGCTGAGCCGTCGCTTCCAGAAGGTCGATGTGGTCGAGCCCAGCGTGCAGGAGACCATCGACATCCTCAAGGGCCTGAAGTCGCGCTTCGAGGAGCACCACAACGTCAAGTACGCCACCGCCGCGCTACAGGCGGCGGCTGAGCTGTCGGCCAAGTACATCAACGACCGCCATCTGCCCGACAAGGCCATCGACGTGATCGACGAGGCGGGTGCGGCCCAGCGCATCCTGGCACCGTCCAAGCGCAAGAAGACGATCGGCAAGACCGAGGTCGAGGAGATCGTGGCCAAGATCGCCCGCATTCCCCCGGCCAACGTGTCCAACGACGACCGCAGCAAGTTGCAGACCATCGAGCGTGACTTGAAGAGCGTGGTGTTCGGCCAGGACAAGGCGCTGGAAGTGCTGGCCGCGGCCGTCAAGATGGCGCGTTCCGGCCTGGGGCGTGCCGACAAACCGATCGGCTCCTTCCTCTTCAGCGGCCCGACCGGTGTGGGCAAGACCGAAGCAGCCAAGCAGCTGGCCTACATCATGGGCATCGAGTTGATCCGTTTCGACATGTCGGAGTACATGGAACGCCATGCCGTGAGCCGCCTGATCGGCGCGCCGCCCGGTTATGTGGGCTTCGACCAGGGCGGCCTGCTGACCGAGGCCGTGACCAAGAAGCCGCACGCGGTGCTGCTGCTCGACGAAATCGAGAAGGCGCATCCGGACATCTTCAACGTGCTGCTGCAGGTCATGGACCACGGCACGCTGACCGACAACAACGGGCGCAAGGCCGATTTCCGCAACGTCATCATCATCATGACGACGAATGCGGGCGCCGAAACCATGAACAAGTCGACCATAGGCTTCACCAACCCGCGCCAGTCCGGCGACGAGATGGGCGACATCAAGCGCCTGTTCACGCCTGAGTTCCGCAACCGCCTGGACGCCATGGTCAGCTTCAAGGCGCTGGACGAAAACATCATCCTGCGCGTGGTCGACAAGTTCCTGCTGCAGCTCGAGACCCAGCTGGCCGAGAAGAAGGTGGAGGTCACCTTCACCGACAAACTGCGCAAGCACCTCGCCAAGAAGGGCTTCGACCCGCTCATGGGCGCTCGCCCCATGCAGCGGCTCATCCAGGACACGATCCGTCGCGCGCTGGCCGACGAGCTGCTCTTTGGTCGCCTGACCGAGGGCGGCCGCCTGACGGTGGACCTGGACGACAAGGACGAGAGCAAGACCGAAGTCCTGCTCGACATCCAGCCCCTGCCCAAGAAGGAAGGCAAGGCCAAGCCGGAAGAGGCGACGACCGATTGACCCGCGCCTGCTGCGTCACAAAAAAGCCGGCCCGTGGGCCGGCTTTTTCATGCCTGAGTGGATATCAGCGGAAGCCTGCGCGGTCCAGCATCTGCTGCACCTTGACCGAATTCTTGCCGACCACGCTGATCGGGATGGTTTCGCTCTTGAAGCTGCCGCCGCCCATGGCCGTGAGGGCCGGATTGTTCAGCTTGACGCCACGGGCGACCGGCCACTCGTTGTTGCCATTGGCAAAGTGTTCCTGCGCTTGCGGGCTGGCCAGGTACTCGAGGAACTTCACGGCGTTGGCCTGGTTCTTGGCGTGTTTGGCGACGGCGCCGCCAGCGATGTTGACGTGCGTGCCCCAGCTGGACTGGTTGGGGAAGACCACACCGATGCGCGCGACCACCGCCTGGTCTTCGGGCTTGCTGGAACGCATCAGGCGCGCCAGGTAGTAGGTGTTGGTCACGGCCACGGCGCATTCGCCTGCGGCCACGGCGCGGATCTGATCGGTGTCGCCGCCCTTGGGGTCACGCACCATGTTGGCGACCATGCCCTTGAGCCAGGCCTCGGTTTTTTGCTCGCCCAGATGCTCGTAGACCGAACCGAAGAGCGAGAGGTTGTAGGGATGCGAGCCCGAGCGTATGCACAGGCGGCCTTTGTTTTTCACGTCTCCGAGTTCTTCATAGGTGTCGACGTCATCGCGCTGGACCTTGATCTTGTCGTAGACGATGACGCGTGCGCGTGTCGAAAAGCCGTACCAGGACGAGGCGCCGCTGGCGTCCGCTTCGCCGCGCAGCTGCGCAGGAATCGCCGCGTCCAGCGCGACCGATTTGACCGGCTGGAACAGGCCTTCGGCTTCGCCGCGCCACAGGCGGGCGGCGTCGACCAGCAGGATCACATCGGCCGGCGAGGCGCTTCCTTCGGCACGCAGGCGGGCCAGAATGCCGGCATCGTCGGCGTCAACCCGGTTGATGCGGATGCCGGTGCTGTGGGTGAACTGGCTGTAGAGTGCTTCGTCGCTCGGGTAATGACGGGCCGAGTAGATGTTGACGACCTGTTCCTGGGCCATGGCCTGGCCGGTGGACAGCAGAGTGCAGAGGGATAGGGTGAAAATTTGCTTGAGCATGATGTCTTAGGTTTGAATCCAGAAGGTGGAGCTCAGATGATACAAAAAATGCAAATCATTCTCAATAACATCTTGTTTGTAAAGGGATATAGGAGCCGATACACACTGTGGCCAGTCCTGTGCCTCGCAACGGCAGCTTGCACGATTGCGCCGCCGGCACCTGGGCCGGCCTTGTCCTCGCCGGTCGAACTCACGCGTGCCCCGCGTGTCGGCCTAGCCCTGGGGGGCGGGGCGGCGCGTGGTTTCGCCCATGTGGGTGTGATACAGGTAATGGAGGAGGCGGGCATACGGCCCGATTTGGTGGTCGGCACCTCGGCAGGCAGCATGGTGGCTGCGTTTTATGCCAGCGGACGCACTGGCAGCCAGTTGCAACGCATCGCCGAGACCATGGACGAGGCCACCTTCACCGACTGGACGCTGCCGCTGTTCAGCCGCGGCATGCTGCGGGGTGACGCCTTGACGCGGTATGTCTACCAGCAGGTCGGGGGTCGCCGCATCGAGGACCTGTCCACGCCCCTGGGCATCTTGGCCACGGATCTGCAAAGCGGCCAGGGGGTGCTGTTTGAGCGTGGTGACATTGCCACGGCGGTGCGGGCCTCCAGCGCGGTGCCCGGTCTGTTCCAGCCTGTGCTCATCGCCGGGCGGGAGTACGTGGACGGTGGCCTGGTGGCGCCGGTGCCGGTGCGCCAGGCGCGGCAGATGGGCGCGGACCTGGTGATTGCTGTGGACATCTCACAGCAGCCCGACGCCAATGCGCCAGGTGACGTGTTCCAGATCCTGCTGCAGACCTTTGCCATCATGGGCAAAAGCATCAACACGCTGGAGCTGAAAGGCCCCGACCTGGTGGTGGTGCGACCGGCCCTGGGCCGTATTTCGGGGGCGGACTTTGCCGCGCGCAACCGAGCTATCCAGGCCGGGCGCGCCGCCATGCTGCAGGCCCTGCCTCAACTGCGAC
>JAGWTL010000242.1 GCA_028869035.1 Burkholderiales bacterium
GCGGCGCGGATCTCGTCCACCACCTGTTGCGCGGCGCCGGCCGAGCCGCCCGAGCCGTCGCGCGCGCCGCCCAGATCGTTCACCACCACCCTGGCGCCGCGCCGGGCCAGGGCCAGCGCGTGCTGGCGGCCCAGACCACCACCGGCCCCGGTCACGATGGCCACGCGGCCCTTGAAGTCGATCATGCTGTCTCCTTGTTGACTGTCAGCGTATGTTCAAATCTTACTGGACCAACACTTCACGTCAGGTCACCTGACGGACAGCGACATGGAACTGAACCGCACCGTCATCGAAACCCCGCCCCGCGACGCGGCCACCGTGGTCATGCTGCGCGACGCGCCCGGCGGGCTGGAGGTCTTCCTGCTCAAGCGGCACAGCGCCTCGGACGTGCTGGGCGGGGCCTATGTGTTTCCCGGCGGCAAGATCGACGCCGAAGACGCCGCGCTCATTCCCCAGCTGGACCAGCCCCTGGCCGCGCTGCACGGTGCGCTGGGCGAACCCGGAACGGCGGCGGAGCTCGCCGCGAGCTGCTACGTGGCGGCGCTGCGCGAGGCCTTCGAGGAATCGGGTGTGCTGTACGCGCACGATGCCAGCGCGCAGCAGGTGGCACAGGCCACGGCGCTGCTGCGCGAGGGCCATGGTTTTGCCGAGGTGCTCACCCGCCTGGGCCTCAAGCTCGACACCCGCAGCGTGCTGCCCTGGTCGCGCTGGGTCACGCCCAGGATGGCTTCGGTCAGTTCCAGGCGTTTCGACACGCGTTTTTTCGTGGCCGCCGTACCGGCGGTACAGACCGCACGGCACGACAACCATGAGGCGACCGAGAGCGTATGGGTGGCGCCCCGCGCCGCGCTGGAACAGTACCGTGACGGGCACATCGACCTGGCGCCGCCGCAGATCATGAGCCTGGCGCATCTGGCGCGCCACGCCAGCGTGGCCAGCGTGCTGACCGAGGCCCGGGGCAAAAGCCCGGCCCTGGTGCAGCCCGAGCCTTTTGACGATGAAAACGGCGTGCGCGTGCTGTGCTACCCGGGGGATCCACGCCACAGCGTGAGCGTACGCGCCCTGCCCGGCCCCACGCGGCTGCGCTACGGCAAAAAACGCTTCGAACCCGAGGACGGCTTCGAGGCGCTCTTCCGCTGATTCAGGAATTGGCGCGGCGCTTGAGCCAGCGCATCAGCCCGCCCACCAGGGGCAGCTTCTCGTAGAGTTCCTCGGCCGCGTCCCAGTAGTCGCGGTGGGTGCGGATGCGCCCGTCCTGCGCCAGGCGCAGGTGGGTGGCGCCACGTATGGTCTGCAACTGGCCGGCCTTGAAGCTGCGGAAACGGAAGTGAAAATCCCAGCTCAGGAAAACCTGGTCGCCTTCGACCAGACGGTTGGTGACCACAAAGTGCGGTTCATCCAGCGACTGGTACATGTGCTGAAAGATGCGCTGGATGGCCGGCACGCCGCGCACCTCGTTGAAGGGGTCCTTGAAGCAGGCGTCTTCGGTATAGAACTGGCCGCAGCGCTCCACGCTCTGCGGCGTCAGCGTTTCGAAGAAGACGGCGATTTTTTCGACGGCGTGGCTCATAGTCCGGTGAATTTTCGGGTCAGGGGGAAATAAAGACGGTAGGGCAGCAGGCGCATGAACTTGAGCCAGCGCGTGAAGCGTTTGGGAAAGTGCAGCTCGAAGTCACCACGCGCCCAGCCGGCCAGCATCTCGCGCGCGGCGACTTCGGGTGTGATCAGCGCCGGCATCTTGAAGTCGTTCTGCGCGGTCAGCGGTGTTTCGACGAACCCGGGGTTGACCACGCTCACACCCAGGCCCAGGGGACCCAGGTCCAGGTACAGGGCTTCGGCCAGGTTGATGAGGGCGGCCTTGGTCGGCCCGTAGGCCAGGCTCCTGGGCAGGCCACGGAAACCCGCCACGCTGCTGACCAGGCTCAGATGCCCGCCCTGCCCGCGCGCGGCCTGCTGCTTCAGATGAGGCAACACGGCTTCCAGCAGGTAGAGCGCACCCACGTAGTTGACCTGCTCGTGGCGCAGCATTTCCTCCAGGCTGTAGGCCCGGGCATCGACCGGCAGGTAATAACCGGCGCAGTAAACCACCAGGTCCAGCGGGCCGCGCTCGGCGACGGCGTCACTGGCCAGCTGCAGGGCGCGGCGATCGCTCACATCCAGCGCCAGGGCCACGGCGCGCGGCCGGCCCTGGGCATCGGCACCCGGATGCGCGGCCACCCAGGCATCGAGTTGCGCTGCCTTGCGGGCCGAGACAAAAACCGTAGCGCCTTGTGCGTGCAGCAGATCGGCGCAGGCCTGGCCGATGCCGCTGGAGGCACCGACCAGCCAGACCCTCTTGCCGGCCCAGTCACGCAGGGGTGGGTTGAGGGACATGTTTCAGCGCTTGGTGAAAGACAGGGTGACCTCACCCAGGCGCACACCCCATTTGCTCATGGTGGCGCGGTTGAGCATGACACGGTCGTTCATCTGGTACATCCAGTCCTCGAAATGTACAACGATGTTGCGCCCGTCCACCGGCAGATCGAGCTCATAGGCCCAGTAGAAGGCGTTGCCGCGCTCCTCGCCATTGGCCTCGCCGACCACATCGCCGGCGGTGCCGATGTAAAGGCCCTGGCCGCCCACGCCGGGCCGGCGCTTGAGCGTCCAGACGCGCTTCTGTGTCGTGCCGTCGGAGTAGGTGAAGTCTTCGTCGAGCACGCCCACCTCGCGGCCGCTCTCGCCGCTCCAGCGGCAGTTCATGACCACGGTGAAACGCTTGACCACCTTGCCCGAGCGGTCGGTGAAGACACCATAGGCATCGACCGTGCCGCTGAAATAACGGCGCAGGTCGAGCTCGGGTTTTTCGCCCGCGTAATCGGCGATGGAGGGCGAGGCGCAGCCCGAGAGTGCAACCGCGCCCAGGGCCGCGGTACCGGTCAGCAGCAGACGTCGTTTCATATGGAATCCTTGTTGCGATGGATGAAGAATGAATACAGCAGGCCGCCCGCTGCAAGCTTGAGCGCACAGGGCAGCAGGCAGTAGGCGGCGGTGAGAGCCTGCAGGGCCTGCGGTTCGCGCGCGCCGGGCGCGTAGCCGTAGAGGCCCAGAAGCGGAAGAGCCAGGCCGGCGGCCAGGGCCAGGTTGAGTTTGGTGGCGAAGTTCCACCAGCCGTAATAAGCGCCTTGCGTGCGGCCCAGGTCACCGGCGCGGGTGATCAGGCCGGCCAGCATGGCGCCGGGCATGACCAGATCGGCCCCGAGCGCCGCGCCCGAGAATATGCAGATGGCGATGAAAAGCCATGCGTCCCCCGTGTCCAGCATGGCCGCCCAGGCGAAAACGACCACGGCCAGCGCCATGCCGCCCAGCCAGCTGCGCGCCAGGCCGAAGCGGCGCACGGCGGCCAGCCACAGGGGCATGGACAGCGCGGCGCTCAGGAAGTAGCTGCCGAGAAAGAGCGGTTCCATGCGGGTGGGCGCCTGCAAGCGGTCCTGCAAGAAAAACAGCACCAGGGTGGCCGGCACCGCGCTGGCGATGCCGTTGAGCATGAAAACGGCCAGCAGGCGGCGAAAGGGTGCGCGCTGCCAGGGTTGCCACAGCTTGCCAGCCTCGGCTGCCGTGCCCGTGAGGGCGTGGTCCGCGGGGCGCGGCCCCGCACGCCAGGCCAGCCAGCCCAGCCCCAGCGCCAGCCAGAACAGACCCACCATGGCCTCCAGCCCCCAGAGCACGGGCACCACCGAGGCCAGCAGCACGCCCACCAGACCCAGCCCTTCACGCCAGGCCACCAGGCGACTCTGGTTCAAGGCGTCGCCGCCGAGCAGCGCCCCCCAGGCCTGGTGCGAGAGCGTCACGGCGCTGAAGCTCGCATAGGTCAGCATCAGCAACACGGCGCCAAGGAACAGCAGGCCGTTGCCGCCGCGCAGCGGCGGAAAAAATAGCAGCGCGAAACCCGCACCCATGAGCACGCAGGCGGCAGCGGCCCAGGCCAGCAGGACCGATGACGCGCGACGGTAGAGCCAGTCGCTCGCACGGCCCAGCAGCGGGTCGATCAGCGCATCGGCCAGGCGCGTAGCCAGCAGCAGCGCGCCCAACGTGGCCAGCGGCACGCCGAATTCACGCGCGTAATGGTTGGGCAGCAGCACGTACAGCGGCAGCGCCACGAACGCCAGCGGCAGGCCCATGACGCCGTAGCGCCAGGCCTGCGCGTTGCTGAGTTGGGTTGCGGTGCTCATGCGTGGGCCTCGTTCAGGGGGTGGTCGAGGCCTGGCCCAGCAGAGACAGACGCAGCTGGGGTGCAGACGTCTGCTCCGACAGCCAGATGCCGAAGAACAGGCGTGCGAACTCCGGGTCAGGGATCTCCCCCACGGACTTGCCGTTGGCGTAGAACTGCGCGCCACGGCCAGGCAGGTTCAGGCCGGTCAGGCGGTCACCCGCAGCCACGTCGGGAAAGACCGTCTGCATGGCCGACAACCAGCGCTGCGCCTGGGCCTCGCTGAGGCTGCCGACACGGCGCATCTCGGCGATGGAACGCTCGGCGATATCGCGCCCCTTGAAATTGCGCCGGTAGAGCAGCTCCAGCGCGTAGCGCTGTGCAGGCAGGGCCGCAGCGTCGAAACCGGGTTCGACCCAGAGGCTGGCCTGATAGATCTCGAAGCCCCAGTAGCTGTAAAGGCCGCGGCCAATCTGGCGCGGCTGCGCGAGCTGCGGCGCGGCCGTCATCTCGGCGCAGGCCGGGCCCAGTGCCAGCAGCAGGCCCAGCCATCCGGAGATTGCTACGCTTTTTGTAGCGTGAACTGCACCACGTCGATATTGGCTTCGTCGAACGCGGCTTCGCAATAGGCGAGGTAGAACTCCCATAG
>JAGWTL010000243.1 GCA_028869035.1 Burkholderiales bacterium
ACGAGAGCTCTTCCATCGATGCGGCGGTTTCTTCCAGGGCGCTGGCCTGGCTCTCGGTTCTGGCGCTCAGGTCCTGGTTGCCCTGGGCGATCTCGGCGCTGGCCGTGGACACCGACTCGCTGCCCTGGCGCACCGCGCCCACCACCTTGACGAGGCCCACCTGCATGTCAGAGAGCGCCTGCAGCAGCAGGCCGGTCTCGTCCCTGCTCTGTGCCTGGATGCTCATGGACAGGTCCCCCGCCGCCACGGCGCGCGCCACATCCACAGCCTGATAGATCGGGCGAGTAATGGAACGCACGATCCAGATACCCAGGATGATGGCAATCATCAGTGCCGCACCGGTGGTGACCCACACCGTCATTTGCAGCGAAGTCACCTCGCCTACCGCGTCCTTGCTGGCCGCATCGGCGGCTTGTTTCTGGAACTCGACCATATCGTTGAGTATGGACAGATAAACCAGCTGGACCGGCCGTAGGTCGGTGATCAGATAGTCAATGGCCTGCTCCTTCTGACCTCCATCGAGCAGCTTGAAGTATTGGTCCACACCGCCGCGAAACTTGTCGCCTGTGTCCAGGATGCGCGCGAAGATCTCACGGGCCTTAGGTGACTTGATCTGACCGTCGATACGAGTGCGAATCTCGGCCCCCTTCTTGCGCGACTCCATCACCGCATTGCGCTCAGCCTTGATCTGCTCGGGATTGCTCAGCAGTGCCATGTTGCGGATGGAGCGCGCCTGACGGTTGACCTCCAGGCGCAAGGTGTTCATGTCTTCCATGATCAACATGCGACGCTCGGTGATGTCCAGCATCTTCGCCTCCACTGAGCTGGACTTGACGATGCTCTGCAGACCGACCAGGACCAGCATGGCAATGAGGATGACCAGCGTGAGTACGAGGCGGGTGCCGATTTTGAGGTTATTCAGGTAGTTCATGTTGCGTCCTTGATTGTTGGCAGTCAGGTCTCAGGCCTGGGCGTTGGGCATCAGGCCCATGTCGGCACTGCTGATGAGCTTCTCGATATCCATCAGGATCAGCATGCGCTGCTGATCCCCCTGCTCCACGGCGGCGATGCCGATCACCTGGTGGCTGGACACCGCGCCGCTGAACTCGGGCGCGGGTTTGATGTCTTCGCCCTTCAAGGCCACCACGTCGGACACCGCATCCACCACCATGCCCACCACCCGCGCGTCGATGTTGAGCACGATGGTCACAGTCTGGCTGTCGTAGGGCACGTGCGACATGCCGAACTTGATGCGCAGATCCAGGATGGGCACGATCACGCCGCGCAGGTTCAGCACGCCCAGCACGAAGGGCGGCGCATTGACCATGCGGGTAGATGCTTCAAAACCACGGATCTCCTGCACCTTGAGGATGTCGATCCCGTATTCCTCGGCACCGAGACGGAAGCTCAGGTACTCGCCGTTGCCGTGCCCGACGGCAGGCGCGCTGGCTGTTGCGGACGTTCTGACTGAGGTATTCATCTGCGCAAGTTCTTCTTGTTACTGCCGACAATAGCGATAAAAGGAGGATAGCCGCCTGCAGGCGCAGCACGCCTGAGCAAATCCGAGCAGAAGGCTCGGTCAGCGTGAACTTTCGCACCGGATCAAACCTTTTCAGCCGGCTTCAACTACTACTACCCGCCACGCAAGCGAAATGGGTTGCGACGAACACGCGCTGGCTGACACCTGTCCGGAAATCGCCGGGCTGGCGCACGACACGGTGGAATGGGCCGGCGAAACCGATGTCGAACCCTGGCGGCCGGAACACTGCAACGCCGGTGCTAAGCTGGCAGATTGCAAATCTGTGGAGCTCCCCATGTCCCGCAACGTCCTGGTCACCGGTGTCGGCATGATCGCTTTTGCCAAGCCTGGCGCCAACCGCCCCTACCCCGAAATGGCCGCCGAGGCCACACGCGCCGCCCTGGCCGACGCCGGCCTGGACTACGCGCAGATCCAGCAGGCCTATGTGGGCTACGTCTACGGCGACTCCACCGCCGGCCAGCGCGCGCTCTACGAAGTGGGCATGAGCGGCATCCCCATCGTCAACGTCAACAACAACTGCTCCACCGGCTCCACCGCCCTCTTCCTGGCCCGCCAGGCCGTGGCCAGCGGCGCGGCGGATTGCGTGCTGGCCCTGGGTTTCGAGCACATGAGCCCCGGCGCCCTGGGCGCGGTCTTCAACGACCGGCCCTCGCCCTTCGACCGCTTCGACACCGCCACCGAAGAGCTCGTGGGCCACGCCGAGATCCCGCTGGCCCTGCGCTATTTCGGCGGCGCGGGTCTCGCGCACATGCAGCAGTACGGCACCCGGCTGGAAACCTTTGCCGCCATCCGCGCCAAGGCCAGCCGCCACGCCGCGCACAACCCGCTGGCCCTGTTCCGCAAGGAAGTGACGACCGAGGACGTGATGGCCGCGCCCATGCTGTGGGACGGCGTCATGACGCGCCTCATGGCCTGCCCGCCCACCTGCGGCGCCGCCGCGGCCGTGATCTGCTCCGAGGCCTTTGCGCAGAAACACGGCCTGGACCGCTCGGTGCGCATCCGCGCCCAGTCCATGACGACCGACACCGCGCGCAGCTTCGACGCGCGCGACATGCGCGAAGTGGTCGGCTTCTCGATGGCGAAGGAGGCTGCGCGCCAGGTCTACGAACAGGCTGGTGTTTCCCCGCAAGACGTGGACGTGGTGGAACTGCATGACTGTTTCGCGCAGAACGAACTCACCAGCTACGAAGCCCTGGGCCTGTGCCCCGAGGGCGGCGCGGAGAAGTTCGTGATGGACGGCGACAACAGCTATGGCGGCCAGTTCGTCACCAACCCCTCGGGCGGCCTGCTCAGCAAGGGCCATCCGCTGGGCGCCACGGGCCTGGCGCAATGCACGGAGCTCGTGCAACAGCTGCGCGGCCAGGCCGGCGCACGCCAGGTGAATGATGCGCGCCTGGCCCTGCAGCACAACCTGGGCCTGGGCGGGGCCTGTGTGGTGACGCTGTACGAGCGGGCTTGATACCGACTGCGCTCATTCAACAAGAACCGTTCGGGCTGAGCCTGTCGAAGCCCCTGCAGCCCTTCGACAGGCTCAGGGCGAACGGCCTGTATCTTTGGCCGCGAAGTCGCAGGCGTCCGTTCTCAGCGCCCGCGCAGGAACAGCGCGTCCAGGTCCTTCAAGGTCACCTGCCGCCAGGTCGGGCGGCCGTGGTTGCACTGGTCGGAGCGTTCTGTCTGTTCCATATCGCGCAGCAGGGCGTTCATCTCTTCCAGCGTTAGGCGGCGCTTCGCGCGCACGGCGCCGTGGCAGGCCATGGTGGCCAGCAGTTCGTTGCGTGCGCGTTCGATCACCGTGCTGCCCTCGTGCTGCCCCAGTTCGGCCAGCACGCTGCGCGCCAGCTCCACGGCATCGCCCTGCGCCAGCGTGGACGGCACGGCGCGCACCGCCAGCGTTTTGGGCGAGAAGGGTGAAATCTCCAGGCCCAGGGTCAGCAGCGTGCCGGCGTGGGCCTCGGCCGTGGCCACTTCCTGCGGCGTGGCGGCGAAGGTGGCCGGGATCAGCAGGGGCTGGCTGGAAATGGCCTGCACGTCGAGCTGGTTCTTGAGGCGCTCGTAGACGATGCGTTCGTGCGCGGCGTGCATGTCCACCACGATCAGGCCCTGGGCGTTCTCGGCCAGGATGTAGACGCCCTGCAACTGGGCCAGCGCGCGGCCCAGGGGCCACGTGTTTTCTGATCCCTCGCGGCCCAGGGGCCAGGCTTGTGCGTCTTCCGTTCGGGCTGAGCCTGTCGAAGCCCTTGGGGCCAGCCCTTCGACAGGCTCAGGGCGAACGGGGGCGGGCGGCTGTTGTCCGGCGGACGCCGGCTGCCAGAGCGCGCCCAGGTCGCGCACTTCATGGCCCCGGGCCGAGGTCTCGGCTGCTCCGAAATCAATAGCGGGCTGCGACCACGTTGGTGCGTAGGCTGAATTTTCTCCCTCTCCCCCTGGGAGAGGGGTGGGGTGAGGGCTCTCCGTCAGGCCCGCACCCGATGAACGGGGCGCGGCCAGGGCGTTTTCCACGGCGTGGCGCACGGCCTGGTGCACTTCGCGGCCGTCGCGGAAGCGCACCTCGATCTTGGTGGGGTGCACGTTGACGTCCACGCGCGCCGGGTCGATCTCCACGTAGAGCGCGTAGACCGGCTGCTTGTGGCCGTGCAGCACGTCCTCATACGCGCTGCGCGCGGCGTGCGTGAGCACCTTGTCGCGCACGTAACGGCCGTTGACGTAGCAGAACTGATGGTCGGCGCGGCTGCGCGCGGCGTCAGGGATGCCGGCTCGGCCCCAGACCCGGACGCCATGGTAGGCGCCGGGCGCGGCGGCCGTCTGGAAATCCACGGCTACCGACTCGCTAATGAAGTCCTCGCCCAGCACGTCGGCCAGGCGCTGCTGCAGGGCTTCGGGCCCGCTGCACACGCGCCACTGCTCCACGAGCTTGCCCTCGTGCCAGATGGCGAAGCCCACGTCGGGCCGGGCCAGGGCGTGGCGGCGCACCGATTCGATGCAGTGCGCCAGTTCGGTGGCGTCGGTCTTGAGGAACTTGCGGCGCGCCGGTGTGCTGAAAAACAGCTCCTTCACTTCCACCGTGGTGCCGGTGCTGCGCGCCACGGGCCGGATCTCGCCCGTGCGCCCGTCCAGCAGGAAGGCGCTGGACTGTTCGGCCACGCGGGAAAGGATGGCGCAGTCGGCGATGGAATTGATGGCGGCCAGCGCCTCGCCGCGAAAGCCCATGGTGCCCACGGATTCGAGATCCTGCAGGCTGCCGATCTTGCTGGTGGCGTGGCGTTTCAGGGC
>JAGWTL010000244.1 GCA_028869035.1 Burkholderiales bacterium
GCGCGTGCACGACATCTATGCCAACGCGCTCAAGGGCCACAAGGCCGGCGGCCGCGAGGGCGACAACTACGCCGCCTTGCAGCAGCGCCTGCAGGAGGCGCGCTGGTTCATCAAGAACATCCAGCAGCGTTTCGACACCATCCTGCGTGTGAGCAGCGCCATCGTCGAGCGGCAGAAGAACTTCTTCATGCATGGCGAACTGGCCATGCGCCCTCTGGTGCTGCGCGAGATTGCCGACGAGCTGGGTCTGCACGAATCCACCATCAGCCGCGTGACCACGGCCAAGTACATGGCCACGCCTTTTGGCACCTACGAGCTCAAGTACTTCTTCGGCTCGGGCCTGGGCACCGAATCCGGCGGCAACGCCTCCAGCACGGCGGTGCGCGCGCTGATCAAGCAGTTTGTCGGCGCCGAGAACGCCAAGAAGCCCCTGTCCGACAGCCAGCTCTCCGAGCTGCTCAAGGAGCAGGGCATCGAGTGCGCGCGCCGCACCGTGGCCAAATACCGCGAGGCCTTGAAAATAGCCCCCGCCAACCTGCGCAAGGCACTCTGACGTGAACCAACTCACTCTTTTTCTCCCCTGCGCCGCCGGCGTGGAGGACTATCTGGCCGCCGAAATCCTGCGGATCACGGCGCTGCCCCCGGGCTGCATCACCAAGCAGCGCGGCGGGGTGGCGGTGCGCACCTCGTTTGCGCAGGCCATGCTGCTCAATCTCTACAGCCGGCTGGCGCAGCGGGTGCTGGTGCTGGTGTCCTACACCGAGTACCGCAGTGAACAGGACCTGTACCGCGCCGCCATGCAGGTGCCCTGGGAGTACTGGTTCACGCCCAAGGAGAGCATCAAGGTCGAGATCACGGCCCAGCACAGCCCGCTGACCTCGCTGAACTTCGCGGCGCTGAAGGTGAAAGACGCGGTCTGTGACCGTTTCCGCGAAACCTCGGGTGGCGTGCGCCCCGATGTGGACACCCAGTGGCCCGACGTGCGCATCTACGCCCACCTGACCACCGACAGCTGCTCGCTCTACATCGACACCTCGGGCGAGCCGCTGTTCAAGCGCGGCTGGCGCGAGGACAAGGGCGATGCGCCGCTGAAAGAAACCCTGGCCGCCGCCATGATCGCCGCCAGTGGCTGGGCCGAGGGCGATGCTGACCTGGCACCGCTGTACGACCCCTGTTGCGGCAGTGGCACCGTGGTCATCGAGGCGGCGCAGATCGCCTGCAACATCGCGGCCGGCTCCCTGCGCCGTTTTGCCTTCGAGAAATACCGCCCCTTCCGCGCCCCCGAATGGGCCGCCATGAAGGCCGAGGCCGCGCAGGCGGTGGTCAAGCCCGAGCCGGGCCAGGCCAAGCTGATCTACGGCAGTGACGTGTCGCACCGCATGGTGGACTTCGCCCAGCGCAATGCCGAGCGGGCCGGGGTGGCCGACGTGATCGAGTTCCGTGGCGGCGACGCCCTGCAGCGCATGCCCCCCTGCGAAACACCGGGCGTGATGCTGGTCAACCCGCCTTATGGCGAGCGCATCGAGACCGGCGGTTTCGCGGGGGCTGGCGCGGCCGCCCGCGCCGGCACCCCGCGTTTCGGCGCGCGTGAATTGCCGGAGACCGAGAGCGCGGGTGATGACCAGGAATTCTTCAGCAAACTGGCCACGCACTGGAAGAAGAACTACAGCGGCTGGACCGCCTGGCTGCTCACGCCCGACCTCAAGCTGCCGGGCAAGATGCGCCTGAAGGAGTCGCGCCGGGTGCCCATGTGGAACGGCCCGCTGGAATGCCGGCTCTTCAAGTTCGAGATGATCAAGGGTTCGGCGCGCGAGAAGCCGGCGGCGCCATGATCGTGCTGGACACCAACATCGTGCTGGACCTGCTGGTCTTCGACGACCCGGCCACACCCGCGCTCCAAGCCGCGCTGGCCAGGCGCGAGCTGCAGTGGATCGCCACGCCGGCCATGCGCGAGGAGCTGGCGCGCGTGCTGGCCTATCCGCACATCGCCGCGCGTCTGGCGTATGACCAGCTTGGTGCAGCCGAAGTGCTGGCCGCTTTCGACCGGCAGGTGCAGATCGTCGACACAGCCCCACGGGGGTCATGCATCTGCAAGGACCCGGACGACCAGAAGTTCATCGACCTGGCGGTGGCGCACCGCGCCCGCCTGCTGAGCAAGGACCACGCGGTGCTGCGCCTGCGCAAGCGCCTGCTGCCCCTGGGCGTGCACACCGCCCGCGCCCTGGAAGCTCCGGCTGAACTGATCTGAGACCAATACCAATACCGAGATCGACCATGAACACGACCGCCCCCACCCAGCCGCAGTCCGCGCTGGCTCCCGAAGATTTCGACGAACTCGACGCCATCCTCGACGATCTGCGCAGGCGCGACGACGAGGTGCCGCAATGGGAGTTCTGCGAAGGCGTGCTCGCGGCCCTGGTCTGCAGCCGCCGGCCCATCCCGCCCGAGGAATACCTGCCCCTGCTGCTGGGCACGGTCGAGGGTGAGCTGGCCCCGTTTGCCGATGTGGCGCAGCGCGAGCGTTTCCTGGCGCTGTGGACACGGCGCTGGCAAGAGGTGGTGACGGCGTTGGACGCCGAGGTCGAAAACCTGGAGGACGAGGCGGCCTACCAGCCCGAGGTGATGGACGTGCGCGGCGCCCTGGCCGCCTTGCCCGCCGAGGAGCAGGCCGCGTTTGGTGAGGAGGTGCCGGCTTTTGCCCAGGTCTGGGCCCTGGGCTTCATGTTCGCCGTGGAGAACTGGCCCGAGGACTGGGCCGCGCCGCGCGACAAGGAAGCCGCGCAGTGGCTGGACGATGCGCTGGAATCTGTGGTGGCCATGACCGAAGACGACACCGGCGTAGCCGAGATTTCACCTTTCGGCGACGACACGCCGCCTTCGGTCAGCGTGGAGCGGCTCAACAATTTCGGCGATGCCATCTGGGCCGTCTACGACCTGCGCGAACTCTGGCGCAGCATCGGCCCACGTGTGGAGACCGTGCGCAAACAGGCCGAGCCCGGGCGCAACGACCTCTGTTACTGCGGCAGCGGCAAGAAGTACAAGAAGTGTCACGGCGCGACCTGAGCGCCGGTTTCGCGATCAGCGGAAGAAAGCTTTCAGCGCCGCAGCGGTTTCGGCCGGCAGTTCCTCGGGGATGAAATGCCCGGCCGGCATGAGCTGGCCATTGACTGCGCCACTGCACTGGGCCTGCCAGAGTTCCAGTGGCTTGAACAGCCGGTGCACCACGCCACGCGCTCCCCAGAGCACCAACATGTCGCAGGCCATCCTTTGTCTCTGCTCGCGGCTGGCACGGTCGTGCTCCAGGTCGATGCCGGCGCTGGCCCGGTAGTCCTCGCAGGCGCCGTGGATGGCTTCGGGGCGGCAGAAGCAGCGTTCGTACTCGGCCAGGGCCTGTGGTTCGATGTAGGTCAGGCCCTGTGAGCCCCAGCCGCCGAGCTTGGCGTGCAGATAGGTTTTCGGGTCGGCGCCTATCATGCGTTCGGGCAGGGGCCAGGGCTGGATCAGGTGGAACCAGTGGTAATAGGCCCGCGCGAAGTCCATGTCGGTGGCGGCGTACATGTCCAGCGTGGGCGCGATGTCGATCACGCAGAGCTTGCGGACCTTCTCCGCATGATCGAGCGCGAGCCGGGCCGAGACGCGGCCGCCGCGGTCGTGGCCGGCGAGGAAAAACTGCGGGCAGCCCAGCTGGTCCATCACATCCACGAGGTCCTGCGCCATGCTGCGCTTGCTGTAGTTGCCGTGGTCGGGCAGGCCCGCGGGCTGGGCCGAGTCGCCATAACCGCGCAGGTCGGGCAGCACGATCCAGTACGTATCCAGCAGCAGCTGCACCACGCGGTGCCAGAGTACGTGCGTCTGAGGGAAGCCGTGCACCAGCAGCAGGGCGGGTTTGTCGCCGCGTGGGGCCGTGGGCACGCGCGCATGGATCGAAACACCGTTGGCCTCGAAACGGCGCGGTTCGAAGCCGGTGAACCAGCTCATACCGACAAGTCGGTGAGGCGGCGCAACGCATGCTGCACCGTGGCCCTGCGCACGGCGGCGCGGTCGCCGGGGAAGTTCATCTTTTCCGTCAACACCTGGCCTGGCAGCGCAAAGCCGAACCAGACCAGGCCCACGGGCTTGTCGGGCGTGCCTCCCGTGGGGCCGGCCACGCCCGTGACGGCCACGGCCACCTGCGCGCGTGAGTGCGTAACGGCGCCTGTGACCATGGCGCGCGCCACCTCCTCGCTCACGGCGCCGTGTTTCTTGATGAGGGTGGCGTCCACCCCCAGCAGCTCGATCTTGGCGGTATTGGAGTAGCTCACGACACCGCGTTCGAACCAGTTGCTCGAACCGCTGAGGTCGGTGCAGGCGCCGGCGATCAGGCCGCCCGTGCAGCTCTCGGCCGTGGCCAGCATCCACTGGCGCTGCTGCAGCTGCGCGGCGAGGCGCTCGACCAGGGCGAGAGAGTCTGTGGGGATGGGTGCGGCCATGGCGAATTTGACCAGCAGGGATTTATCCGTGGAACGCCGCGGAACCGGCTGGGCCGGGCCGCTGGCGTTGCCCCCTTGAAAGGGATGGCGTAGCGAACGAAGGGAGCGGAGCCTGGGGGCGCTTCATAGACTCCGCCATAGCGCGATCAGCAGCAGGGTGCAGAAGGCCGCCACCAGGTCGTCCAGGATGATGCCCCAGCCGGCCTTGGCCCAGCCGTGGCGTGTGCGGCTGGGGTCCATCCCGTGGTACAGCCGGTCGGCCCAGCCCACCGGGCCGGGTTTGGCGGCGTCGAAATAGCGGAACATTACAAAGGCCAGCAGTTGCTCGGGCCAGCCCG
>JAGWTL010000008.1 GCA_028869035.1 Burkholderiales bacterium
CGCGGTCCTTCGCCGCGCGGATGCATTCCTTGAGATTGACCGAGGTGCGGCGCTCCTCGTCCATGATGCCCATCTTGAGCGTGTTGCGCGGCAGGCCGAGCGCGTCCTCGATGCGGTCGAAGAGTTCGTTGGCGAAGCCGACTTCCTCCGGGCCATGCATCTTCGGCTTCACGATGTAGACGGAGCCCGCGCGCGAATTCTTCAGCGCGCCCGCGCCCTTGAGGTCATGGAGCGCAATTGCGCTGGTCACCATGCCGTCCAGAATCCCCTCGGGAACTTCGGCGCCATTCAGCTTCACGGCGTCGATGGTCATGAGATGGCCGACGTTGCGCACCAGCAGCAGCGAGCGGCCGTGCAGCTTCTTCTGCGAGCCATCGGGCGCGGTGAACACGCGGTCGGCGTTGAGCCGGCGCGTCATGGCCTTGCCGCCCTTTTCGAAGGTATCGGCGAGATCGCCCTTCATCAGACCGAGCCAGTTGCGATAGGCGCCGACCTTGTCCTCGGCGTCGACGCAGGCGACCGAATCCTCGCAATCCTGAATGGTGGTCAGCGCGGCTTCGAGCACAACGTCCGCGACGCCCGCCGCATCGTCCTTGCCGATGGAATGGGCACGATCGATCACGATCTCGACATGCAGCCCGTGATGGACCAGCAGGATCGATTTGGGCGACGCCGGCGCGCCGGCGTAGCCGGCGAAGGCGGCCGGGTTCTTGAGGCCCGTCAGGGCGCCGTCCTTCAGCGTCACGACGAGCCTGCCGCCCTCGACCGCGTACAGCGTCGCATCGGCATGCGAGCCGTAGGAGAGCGGGGCGTTGTCGTCGAGGAACCTGCGCGCCCAGGCGATCACCAGCGCGCCGCGGGCCGGGTCGTAACCCGGCTTCGCGCTCTCGCGTCCTGGCACGGCGTCAGTTCCATAAAGGGCGTCGTACAGCGAGCCCCAGCGCGCATTGGCGGCGTTGAGCGCATAGCGGGCATTCAGGATGGGCACCACCAGCTGCGGGCCGGCCTGCACGGCGAGCTCGGCGTCCACATTGCTCGTGTCGCTGTGCACTTCGTCAGGCACGGGCACCAGGTAACCGGTCTTCTCCAGGAAGGCGCGGTAGGCCTTCATGTCCTGGATGGGGCCGGGGTGGGCCTTGTGCCAGGCGTCCATCTCCAGCTGCAGGCGGTCGCGCTCGGCCAGCAGGGCGGCGTTCTTGGGGCCCAGCTCGTGGGCGATGGCGTCGAAGCCTTTCCAGAAAGTCGCGCTGCCGATGCCGGTGCCAGGCAAGACCTTGTCTTCGATGAAGCGGTACAGCTGGGTGGCGACTTGCAGCCGGTGGGCCTGGGTGCGTAGTGTCATGGTGAGAACTCCTCGAACTTAAAAATCAGGGGCGGGCGGCGGGCGGGAAAAAATCCAGCACCGCGCTGAACGTGCTGCCGGTGCGCGTGGGCAAAGTGCCCAGCTCCTCGAAAGGCTGCGCATAACGGTTGACCCACAGGGTCTGGTAGCCGTACCAGGTGGCGGCCAGGGCGTCCCAGCTGTTGCTGCTGACGAAGACGATTTGCGCAGCGCGCAGGCCGGTCGCCTGCTCGCCCAGCGCGTACGCCTCGGGGTGGGTCTTGTACTTGCGCACGGCGTCCACGCTGATCACGTGGTCCAGCAGGCCGTCCAGACCCGCGCTGCGCACGGCGATGCCCAGCATCTCGGGGTCGCCGTTGGAAAGGATGCCGGTGACGATGCCACGCGCCTTCAGGGCCTGCAGCACCTCGCGGTTCTCGGGGAAGGCGCTCAGGTGGCGGTACTGGTTCATGAGCTGCAGCTCGGCCTCGGGCGTGAGCGTGAGCTTGAGGCGCCTGGCCGCGTAGCGCAGGCCGGCCTGCGTGAGCTGCCAGAAGGGCTGGTAGTGCGCGCCGTCGTTGCTGGTGGTGACCAGGCGTGTGTATTCGATCTGCTTCTCGCGCCAGAGCAGGCCCAGGGCCTCGCCCTGGCCGGGGAAGAGCTGCTCCGCCACCAGGCCGACGCTGTAGACGTCGAACAGGGTGCCATAGGCGTCGAACAGCACGGCTTGCGGCGGCTTCGACGGCTGTGAGGCGTGGGCACGGGTTTTGTCCATGCCTGAACTCTATTTGATACTTTGCAAACCATTAATACAAAAATAATTCATAAATTGAGAACAAAAAGTATCGAATCGATTTTTGGAGCCAGAAATGCCGGAAACGGCATAATCAAGGCGCTCGATGGCATCGGACCATCAATCGACGCCTTCTTTCATGATCTGTCGTGTTTTGACAGTAAATTTTGATGAACATGCCTTTTGATCTGGTCGACCTGCGCCTCATGGTGCGGATCGCCGAAGCCGACAGCCTGACCAAGGGGGCCGAGGCGGCCCATATGTCCGCCCCGGCCGCCAGCACCCGGATCAAGAACCTGGAGGAAAGCCTGGGCGTCAAGCTGCTGCACCGCAGCTCCCAGGGCGTGACGCTCACGCCGCCGGGCCAGGCCCTGGTGCACCACGCGCGCCTGGTGCTGGGCCAGCTGGAGCACCTGCGTACCGACCTGCAGGAGTACGCGCGGGGCATCCGCGGCCATCTGCGGGTGCATGCCAACACCACGGCCCTGGGCGAGTTTTTGCCGCCCGTGCTGCGCCGCTACCTGCTGGCCCACCCGGACGTGAACGTGGACCTGCAGGAGCGCCTGAGCCACGACATCGTGCGCGCGGTGTCCGAGGGCCAGACCGACATCGGCATCGTGGCCGGCCTGGTGCGCACCGAGAACCTGCAGGTGCTGCCCTACCGGCGCGACCGCCTGGTGCTGGTCGTGCCGCGCGGCCACGCGCTGGCCGGCGCCAGCGCCGTGAGCTTTGCCGACACGCTGGACTTCGACCACATCGGCCTGGCCGAGAGCAGCGCCATCCGCGCCTTTTTGCAGCAGATCTGCGAGGGCCTGCACCGCCCCATGCAGCAGCGCATCCAGGTCAGCAACTTCGAGGCCGCCTGCCGCATGGTGGAGGCCGCCGTGGGCGTGGCCATCCTGCCGGGTTCGGCCGCGCACCGGCATGCGCAGACCATGGCCATCAGCATCGTGCCCCTGGCCGATCCCTGGGCCGAACGCGTCCTGCAGATCGTGGTGCGCAGTCTGGACGCGCTGCCGGCCTATGCAAGGGAGTTGGTGGATCTGCTGGTGGAGGATGCGCGGCTGACGGCGCCTTGAGACCCCGCAGCAGCACCCTGCCGGGGCCCCTACGCTTGGTTACGCTTGATACGGGATATGCATTGTCGGCCGGAGGCCATCTCAAGACAATGGACAAACGTCAGCGGCAAAAGCTGTCTTTGCCCTGACGCCTTACCCACCCCGCACCTCACATCATGCTGCTCCGATTCAAGATCACGCTCCTGGCCGCCTTTGTCCTGTTCACCCTGCTGGGCATGGCCGCGCCCAATATGAAGGCACTGCTCATCGGCATCGTTGCATTGCTCGTGTCGCTCGCCATAGCCATCACCAACTTTGTGATCGCCGAGCACGAGGCCGAACGCGAACTGCATTCGTCCTTCTGAGGACAACCCCCGTCCGGCCAACTCAGCCTCCCACCACGGTGTAGGCGCTACGGTGGGCCTCCAGCCAGTCGCGTGAGGCCTGCGCATCATGCTGCGACGGATGGAAATCCGGGCGCCAGTAGTCGCGCCAGGGCCGGAAGGTGCCACGCACCAGGCCCTGTTTGCCCAGGAGAAAGCTGGCCGCGCTGGTCCAGGTGCGCCAGCGCCAGAGCGTGCCGTCGCGCCGCAGGTTCAGCGCCGTCTGGCGCAGCAGGTCGCTCATGAAAAGCACCGTGACACGGCGAAACCAGGTGCGACGCCAGGCCTCGTTGCCCCCCAGGGCCCGGTAGAGATCGAAGGCCACATTGCGATGCTCTGACTCCTCGGCGCTGTGCCACAGCCACAGGGTGGCCAGCCGGTGGTCTTCGCCGCCGAGCCACAGCGGGTTCTTCAGCAGCCAGTCGGCAAAGATGGCGGTGAAGTGCTCGTTGGCGGCCGTAATGCCCAGCGGGTGCCGCGGGTCGATGTTCTCAAGCTGTCTGAGGCGTTCCTGCGCGCGCGGGCCCCAGCGGTTCTCCAGCCCCAGTTTTTCCAGGTGCTGGTTGTACAGCGCGTGCAGGCGCCGGTGGGTGGCCTCCTGTCCCACAAAACCCTGCACCTCCGCGTGGTACTGCGCCTGCACGTCGGCCGGCAGGGCCTTGTAGCCCTGGCGCACGGCGTCGATGAAAAACTGCTCGCCCATGGGGAAACTCATGGACAGGGCGTTGAAGAAAGCGGTGCGGAACGGGTCGCCCGCGCACCAGTGGCGCGCCATGGGCGCGTCCATGTCCACAAGCAGGCGGCGTACAACAAGGTCGGTCATGGTCAGGGCGGCAGAGGGACGATGCTGGCGAAAACGGGACGGGCTGCGAAGGCCGGGCAGCTGCGGTCGGCGCGCACCAGCGCAAGCTCGGGGCAGAAACGCCGGGCTGGCCCGGCGTCTGGATGGACGCTTATCGAGCTGGCCTATCAGAACTTGATTCCGTTCGGGCCGAGCCTGTCAAAGCCCTTCGACAGGCTCGGGGCGAACGGGTTCAAGTTGAACAGTGCCGACTCGATAACGTGAAGTTCAATCGGCGAACTGCCCCGCCGCACGGATGGCCTTGCCCCACTTGTCCACCTCGGCGACCAGCCAGGCGCGCTGGCCTTCCGAGGTCTGACGCGCTGCGGGCGGGATCTCGCCGCCAAGGTCGGCCATGCGGCTGACGAAAACCGGGTCCTTGAGAGCGGTGCGCAGGGCGTCGCCGAACTTCTGCACCACGGCTGCCGGCGTGCCCTTGGGCGCGTAGACGCCGTGCCAGACGATGACCTCGAAGTCCTTGAGGCCGCCTTCATCCAGTGTGGGTGCGTCGGGCAGGGCCTTGATGCGCTGCTTGCTGGTCACGCCGTACATCTTGACGGTGCCGGCCTTGATGTGCGGCACGGTGTTGGTGGTCTGGTCGCAGAGCAGGTCGACCTGGCCGCCCAGCAGGGCATTGAGCGCGGGGCCCGTGCCCTGGAAAGGCACGGTGGTCACTGTCACCCCCAGGGCCTGCTGGAACAGTGTGCCGCACAGGTGCGAGACAGCCCCCAGGCCGGCGTTGGCCAGGTTGATCTTGCTGGCGTTGGCCTTGATGTAGCTCATCAGCTCGCCCAGGTTCGTGGCCGGCATGTCCTTGCGCGCGAGCAGGGTCATGGGCACATCCACCACATTGCCGACGTGTTCGAAATCGCTCACGGGGTTGTAGGCCAGCTTGCGGTACAGGGCCGGCGCGGTGGCCATGCCGTTGTGGTGGATCAGGAAGGTGTAGCCATCGGCCGGCGCCTTCATCACATAACTGGCCGCGATGGTGCCACCCGCGCCGATCTTGTTTTCCACCACCACGCTCTGCCCCAGGGATTTGGTCATGGTGGCGGCCAGGGTGCGGGCCACGATGTCGGTGGGACCGCCTGCCGCAAAGGGCACGACCAGCGTGACCGGCCTGGTCGGATAGGCCTGGGCCAGGGCCAGGCCGCTGCCCAGCGCCAGGGCGGAAGCCACGGCGGCGACGGTGAAGATTCTGCGTTTCAGTTTCAGGTTCATGGTGTGTCGTCCTCTTTCTTGGATGAATGGATATCTCCCTTTTCTTTCTTATGGCGCCTATGCTCGCCCATATGCGGCAGAGGAACAAGCCGGGTCATCCCTAAGAGTCATCCCTAGGATTTAGGCTCATGGACCCAGGGGATTTGGAGCACCCGCCCTCAACCCAGCAGGCGCCCCAACTTCGGTGCATCGGCGATGGCCCAGAGCCGGGCCATGGCGGCACGCATCTCGACCTCCGTGGCCCCGCCGTGGTACAGGGCCAGGCGCAGGGCCTTGTCTTCGAGCTCGGGGCGCGTGAGCGTGTTGCCCGGGTCGCCCTTGGGCTCGTCCACATGGCCCTGCAGCACACGGCCATCGTTGGTTTCCACGCGCACCTTGCCGATCCAGCGCGCGGGGTAGGCACCGTCCACCTCGGGGTCCAGTTCCATGACGACCTTGTCATGGAAGGACTTCACTTCACCGGCCTTGAAGCTGGCATCGAATTCGCTCAGGCCCGCGCGGCCCAGCACGGCCACCAGGCCCAGCACCGTGCCCATGCTGAACTTGCTCTGGTGCACGGTTTGCGGATCGGTCACGGGGCCGAGCACATCGATGGCGCCCTGGTGCACGAGGGCGGTGACACGCTTCACGTCAGCGGCCTTCAGCTTGTTTTGCTGCAGCACCTGCTGCAAGGCGTCAGCTGCCGGGTGTGTGTGGCGGCAGGAGGCGTGGAACTTGAACGAGGTCTCCGCAGTGGTCCAGCGCGTGCCCAGGCCGTCGCTCAACCTGTTCACGTCCGCATCGCTCGACATGCCGGCCGCCAGGCCCTGCGGGCCTTCGAGGATGCGGCGCGCGCCGGTGAAACCATTTCGCGCGAGGTAAGCCGCCGTCAGGCCGGCGCCGACCGCGTGCGCCGTGTGCAGTTGCTTGGAGTCGGCCGCGTCGCGCAGGAATTCCCACAGGCCGGCGGACTGCGTGCCGGCTGAGCCGAACGCATGGAGCATCTGCTCGGGTGTGAGCTTGAGCAGATGGCCCACGGCCGCGGCGGCGGCCAGGGTGCCGGCCGTGCCCGTGGTGTGAAAGACCTTGTAGTGCGAACGACCGAGGAATTCGCCCACGCGGATGCCGACCTCGTAACCCGCGACGCAGGCCGTGAGCAACTCTTTGCCGCTGCGGCCCAGGGCCTGCGCCACGGCCAGGGCCGGCGGGAAGACCACGGTGGCCGGGTGGAAGACCGAGCCGTTGTGCACATCGTCCTGCTCAGCCACGTGCGAAGCCGCGGCATTGGCCATGGCGGCCAGCAAGGGGCTGCTGGTGCGGCGATGGATCAGGACCTCGCTCGGGCCATCTGTGGGCCCCATGCTCTCGACGAAGGCGGCGAGGATTTCGACCGCGCGCGCGTTCTTGCCTGCGAGGCAGGAGCCGAACCAGTCGAGCAGCAGGTCTTCGGTGCGGCGGATGACGGGGACGGGGATGGACTCGAATGCCAGTGTGGCGGCGAATTCGGCAAGTGTGGCAGTGCTCGGGGTTGTCATGGTAGTGGAAGAAGAAAGTGATGCGTTCGGGCTGAGCCTGTCGAAGCCCTCGTCAGCCCTTCGACAGGCTCAGGGCGAACGGAGGGGTTGCGTGTCGTCAGATGGCCTTGTCGTTCTTGAGTTGTTCGATCTCATCGGCGCTCAAGCCCAGCTCACGCAGGATGGCCGCGCTGTGCTGGCCCACGGCGGGGATGGGGTCCATGCGCACCTGGGCCGCGTCCGGCGCACCGGGGGGCAGCAAGGCCGGCACCGGGCCCACGGGCGTGCTGACCTTGGTCCAGCGCTGACGCGCGGCCAGTTGTGGGTGCGCCCAGAGATCGGCCATGGTGTTGACCTGGGCGTTGGCGATGCCGGCTTCTTCCAGTCGCTCGATCACCCGGGCCGCGCTGAGCCTGCCGAAGGCGGCCTCGATCAGCGCCTTTACCTCGGCACGCGCAGCCGAGCGCTTGGCGTTGGCATCGAAGCGCGGATCGGTCGCCAACGCGGGCTGCTGCAAGACCTTGTCGCAGAACACGGCCCATTCACGCTCGTTCTGCAGGCCCAGCATCACGCTCTTGCCGTCACCGGCCACAAAAGGGCCGTAGGGGTAGATCGTGGCGTGCGAAGCGCCCGCGCGCGCAGGCGGCGTGGCGCCATCGAAGGCGTAGTACAGGGGAAAGCTCATCCACTCGGCCATGCTTTCGAGCATGGAAACGTCGATGCGCCGGCCCAGGCCGGTGCGGCCGCGCTCGATCAGGGCCGTGAGGATGTTGCTGTAGGCGTACATGCCGGCGGCGATGTCGGCAATCGAGCAACCGGCCTTGGCGGCTTCGTCGGGCGTGCCGGTGACGGAAAGAAAACCGGCCTCGCTCTGGATCAGCAGGTCGTAGGCCTTTTTGTCACGGTAGGGCCCGCTGTCGCCGTAGCCCGAGATGTCGCAGACGATGAGCCCGGGATACTTCGCGTGCAGGGCCTCGAAGGACAGGCCCATGCGCGCAGCCGCGCCGGGTGCGAGGTTCTGCACCAGCACATCAGCCTGCGCGAGCAGCTTGTCCATGATCTCGCCAGCCCGGGCGTGCTTGAGGTCGAGAGAGAGGCTCTCCTTGGAACGGTTCGTCCAGGTGAAGTGCGAGGACAGGCCCTTGACGCGGCTGTCGTAGCCCCGCGCGAAGTCGCCCACCTCGGGCCGTTCGACCTTGATGACACGCGCGCCCTGGTCGGCGAGCTGGCGCGAACAGAAGGGCGCGGCGATCGCGTGCTCCAGCGCGACGACGGTGATGCCGGCAAGAGGCTTCATCAGAAAGACCTCGGCAGGCCCAGCAGATGCTCGGCCACATAAGAGAAGATCAGGTTCGTGGAGATCGGCGCCACCTGGTACAGGCGCGTCTCGCGGAACTTGCGCTCGATGTCGTATTCGCAGGCGAAGCCGAAGCCGCCGTGCATCTGCAGGCAGACATTGGCCGCCTCCCACGAGGCCTTGGCCGCGAGGTACTTGGCCATATTGGCCTCGGCGCCGCAGGGCTGGTGCGCGTCGAACAGCTCGCAGGCCTTCCAGCGCATGAGGTTGGCGGCTTCCACCTCGATATAGCTCTCGGCGATGGGGAACTGCACGCCCTGGTTCTGGCCCGTGGGACGGCCGAAGACCACGCGGTCTTTCACATAATTGGTGACACGGTCCACGAACCAGTAGCCGTCGCCGATGCACTCGGCGGCGATCAGGGTGCGCTCGGCGTTCAGGCCGTCGAGGATGTACCTGAAGCCCTGGCCTTCCTGGCCGATCAGGTTCTCGGCCGGGATTTCCAGGTTCTCGAAGAAGAGTTCGTTGGTCTCGTGGTTGACCATGTTGGGGATGGGCCGCACGGTCAGGCCGGACTTCTCGGCCTGGCGCAGATCCACCATGAAGATGGACATGCCTTCGCTTTTTTTCTTCACCTCGGCCAGCGGCGTGGTGCGCGCGAGCAGGATCATGAAGTCCGAGTGCTGCACGCGCGAGATCCAGACCTTCTGGCCGTTGACCACGTAACGGTCGCCTTTTTTCACGGCCGTGGTCTTGATCTTGGTGGTGTCGGTGCCCGTGGTGGGCTCGGTCACGCCCATGGACTGCAGGCGCCATTCACCCGAAGCGATCTTGGGCAGGTAAAGCTCCTTCTGCGCTTTGGAGCCGTGGCGCAGCAAGGTGCCCATGTTGTACATCTGGCCGTGGCAGGCGCCGGCGTTGCCGCCGCTGCGGTTGATCTCTTCCATGACCACCGAGGCCTCGGTCAGACCCAGGCCCGAACCGCCGTACTCCTGCGGAATCAGCGCGGCCAGCCAGCCGGCCTTGGTCAAGGCGTCGACGAAGGCCTCGGGGTAGGCGCGCGCGGCGTCGATCTTGCGGTGGTATTCGTCGGGGAATTCGGCGCAGAGGGCGCGCACCGCGTCGCGGATGTCCTGGTATTGGTCGGTCTTGGTCATGTCTCGGTCGCTAGCTGTTTGAAAATACCGTTCGCGTTGAGCCTGTCGAAACGCTGCGGGCCTTCGACAGGCCTGTCCCGAGCTGAGTCGAAGGGCTCAGGCCGAACGGGATGGTTGCTTACTCGATCTCGGCGGTGGCCTGCATGGTCAGCCAACCCTCGTGGTCGCGGCCCCAGAGCGTAACGGTGTTGCCATCGCGCTTGCCGCAGACCGTGAACGGGTGGATGTCGAAGGTGGGGCGCACGGCCTTGAAGCTGAAGCGCTGCACCCTGGCATCCGGAAGCTGGCGGCGCAGCAGGTCCAGCAGCAGCGTGGCGATCAGCGGACCGTGCACGATGAGGCCGGGGTAGCCCTCCACTCCCGTGACGTAGCTGCGGTCGTAGTGGATGCGGTGGCCGTTGAAGGTCAGCGCCGAATAGCGGAACAGCAGCACCGGGTCGGGCACGATCTCGCGGCTGAACTGCTCGTCGCGCGGCGCGGCGTTCGGCTCCGGCGCGGGGGCCCCGGGCTGCGGCGCGTCGCGGTAGACGATGTCGTGCTCCTCGCTCAGGGCCAGGCCCTGCGCATTGCTGAACTCATGCCGCACGCAGACGAAAACCAGCGCACCGCTGCGCCCCTCCTTGACCGTCACGTCCTTGATCGTCGACACACGTGTGACGCTCTCGCCCACGCGCAGGGGCTGCAGGAAGTCCAGCCGGCCGCCGGCCCACATGCGCCGCGGCAGCGGCACGGGCGGCAGGAAACCACCGCGTTTGGCGTGGCCGTCCTCGCCGATCTCGCCGTGGCGCGTGAGGGGTGTGAAGAAAAGCCAGTGCCAAAGGGGCGGCAGCGCGGTGCCGGGCGCGGGCCAAGGGTCGTTGCGGTCCAGCGTGGCCGACAGGGCGGCCACCGGGGTTACGGTCAGTTGGTCTGCGCGCGTCTCGGCGCGGCCGATCCAGTCACGCAGGAGGGACAGCTCAGGGGTGCTCATGGGCGCAGATCATGCGCCTGCCCAGCCGTCCCGGCCATTTGCATTTGCCCAAGAGGCCGTTAGGCTGCCCTTAACGCAGGCTTCAGAGCGGCGAAAACTCGGTCTGACCCGGCTCGTAGGGCAGCACGCGGTTGCGCCCGGCATGTTTGGCCGCGTAGAGAGCCTTGTCGGCGCGTTCGGTCAGGCTGGCGGCGGTCTCTCCGGGTTCGAGATGGGCCACGCCGATGGAGACCGTGATGCAGAAGCGCCGCCCGGCATCGGCCTTGAAGGTCAGGCCGGCCAGGGCGAGACGCAGCCGCTCGCCGGCCTCCACGGCCCGGTCCAGGTCGGTGCCCGGCAGCAGCACGATGAACTCCTCCCCGCCCCAGCGGCCGAACAGGTCACTGCCGCGCAGCATGCCCTGCACCTGCTCCGCCAGACGCCGCAGAACCTCGTCGCCCGCGGGATGACCGTACTCGTCATTGACATTCTTGAAGTGGTCGATGTCGAGCAGCAGGATAGAGAAATCGTCGGGGCTGCGCTCCCAGGCCTTGACCTGGCGGCGCAGCTCGGCCTCGATGTGCCCGCGGCGGAAGGCACCCGTCAGACCGTCGTGGATGGCCAGCTCGCCAAGCTTGCGATTGGTCTCTTCGAGCTCGTGCGTGCGGTTGCGCAGCATGTCGTGCATCTGCAGTTCCTGCTGGATGTTCTGGTGCAACTGGTCCAGCAGCTTGCGCTGGGTCAGGCGCGCACGTACCCACTCGCGCGCGCGCCGGTACTCACCACGGCTGCGCAACAGCAGCATGAGGACATACAGCGCGAGTCCGACGGCAACCGTTGGCAGCGCATACGCGTAAGCCGGGTAATGCAGGTACAGCACCCACAAGGTGCCCAGCACGAGCGCCACGAGGAAGTTGGCATAGACCTGCAGGTTGATGCCCAGAGCGCTGAGCAGGAAAGCCGCCAGGGCGACCAGGCAGATCAGACGCAGGTGAAACAGGCCATCGACTTCACCTCTGCCCAGCAGCACCATGCTGCTGACCCAGGCCGCCGCCAGACCCACAGCGCCCAGCCGCTCCAGCAAAAGCCAGGCCCGCACGCGCGCCGCCTGGGACTTCGGCCGGGCCAGGAAAAGATGGGCCACCAGCCAGCGGTACACCAGCACCCCCAGCATCAGGCCCGCCCATACACCCAGTTGCCAGAGCGGCTGCGCCTCCCAATGCGCCCAGCCCAGCAGGAGAACCGGCAGAAAATCAACCAGGGCCGACTCACGGGTACGCACGAAAAGCTCCCGCATCAGGCGCACCTGCACCGCCTCTTCCGACAACTCGGGCAGGGCCTCGGGAAGGATGGAGGGTGAGAAGGTGTCCATGGCGTGCCGGGGAAAGCGCATTCAGATTTTCTCAAAAATGAATAAATCCGTCCCGACTCTTAGCCATTAGGTTTGTGTAAAGACATAATCTGCGCATGGACAAGCTCAGGCAAATGGAGTCCTTCGTTTCGGTAGCCACCCGCGGCAGCCTGACCGCTGCAGCACAGGCCGAGGGCGTAGCCCCGGCCATCATGGGCCGGCGGCTGGACGCCCTGGAAGAGCGCCTGGGCGTGAAGCTGCTGGTGCGCACCACACGGCGCATCAGCCTGACCCACGAAGGCAGCGCCTTTCTGGAGGATTGCCAGCGCTTGCTCACCGATGTGGCCAATGCCGAGGCCAGTGTCTCGGCTGGCGGCGTCAAGGCCAGCGGTCACCTGCGCATCACGGCGCCGGCCGGTTTCGGCCGCCGCCATGTGGCCCCCCTGGTGCCCCGTTTCCGCGAACTGCACGCGGATGTGACCATTTCCCTGAACCTCAGCGACCGCGTGGTGGACATTGCCGGCGAGGGTTATGACTGCGCCGTGCGCGTGGGGGACATGCCCGACTCGTCACTGGTGAGCGTGCGCATGGCCGACAACCGGCGCCTGTGCGTGGCCACGCCCGAATTTCTGAAGCGCCACGGCACGCCCGGGCACCCGCAGGACCTGACACGCTTTGACTGCCTGGTGCTGTCCAGCGACGCCTCACAGACCCGCGGCTGGGCATTCCGCGTGCCGCGGAATGCCCAAGGTCGGCAAAAGGAAAGTGTTCTGACGGGCGCGGTGTCCGATCAGGACGAAGGCCACGAGGTCATGCACCTGCGCCCCAGCGGGCCCATGGACTGCTCGGACGGCCAGGTGCTGCACAACTGGTGCCTGGCCGGTTACGGTATTGCCTGGCGCAGCACCTGGGAAGTGGAAGAGGAAATCGCCGAGGGCCGCCTGGTGGCCGTGCTGGAGGCCTTTGCCGCACCGCCCAACGGCATCTATGCGGTGTTCCCCCAGCGCAAGCACCTGCCGCTGCGCGTGCGGCTCTGGGTGGACTTTCTCAAGCACCACTACGGCCAGCCCGGCTTCTGGCAGACGCGGCGCTGAAGCGCCGCCCCTGCCCATCCCCCGCGCGACGAGCCGCCGCGCGGGGGATGGGCAGGGGGGAGCCGAGGGTTTACTTGGCCTTGAGGCACTCGCTCATGAACTTCCTGCGATCGTCGCCCTTCTTGTCGCCGGCTTCCTTGTTGCACATGCCCATCTTGTTCTGCTGGGCGGTCTGCTTGTCGCTGGCGGCGGGTTTGGCCTTGAGGCACTCGCTCATGAACTTCTTGCGATCGTCGCCCTTCTTGTCGCCGGCTTCCTTGTTGCACATGCCCATCTTGTTCTGCTGCGCGGTCGGCGCCTTCTTCTCTTCATCGGCGCGGGCTACGCCCAGGCTCAGGAACAGGCCCAGGGCGAGCAGGGAAAGCAGTTTTTTCATGGTGTCTCCTCGTTGATGCAGATGGTGGTTGAACAGAATCCCGTAGGGGATTCCAGCATACAACGGCCCGGGCGGTAAATCTGCTGACAAACGGTTACCCCGGCCTGCACCCTGCACCAGGGAGCGACGCAGCCCCGGTCAGTAGAATCAGGCCCCATGTTGACCGTCAAAAACGAACTGCTCCAGACCCTCGGCATCGTGCTGGAGCAGTTGCTGCCCGGCGCCGGTGCGCGGGCGGCCTTTGAATCCCCCAAGGTGGCCGAGCATGGCGACCTGGCCACCACGGCGGCCATGCAACTGGCCAAACCCCTGAAGCAGCCCCCGCGCCAGGTGGCCGAGAACCTGCGCGGCGCCTTGCTGACCACCCCCGCCTTCTCGACCTGGGTCGAGGCGGTGGAGATCGCCGGCCCCGGTTTCATCAACATCCGCCTCAAGCCTGCCGCCAAGCAGCAGGTGGTGCGCGAGGTACTGTCCCAGGGCCGGCACTACGGCAACCAGTCGGTTAAGGGCCGGCGCATGATGGTCGAGTTCGTCTCGGCCAACCCCACAGGCCCGCTGCACGTGGGCCACGGCCGCCAGGGCGCGCTGGGCGACGCCATCTGCAACCTCTTCCAGACCCAGGGCTGGGAGGTCTACCGCGAGTTCTATTACAACGACGCCGGTGTGCAGATCGGCACCCTGGCCAACAGCGTGCAGCTGCGCGCCAGGGGTTTCAAGCCCGGCGACGCCGAATGGCCCGAAGCCGCCTACAACGGCGACTACATCGCAGACATCGCGGCCGATTTCATGGCGAAAAAGTCGGTCAAGTCGGACGACCGCGAGTTCACCGCCAGCGGCGACGTGAACGACCTGGACGGCATGCGCCTGTTCGCCGTGGCCTACCTGCGCCACGAGCAGGACCTGGACCTGCAGGCCTTCGCGGTGAAGTTCGACAACTACTACCTCGAGTCCAGCCTCTACACCAGCGGCAAGGTCGACGCGGCCGTGCAGAAGCTGCGCGAGGCCGGCAAGACCTACGAACACGACGGCGCCCTGTGGCTCAAGACCACCGAGTACGGCGACGACAAGGACCGCGTCATGCGCAAGGGTGACGGCAGCTACACCTACTTCGTGCCCGACGTGGCCTACCACATCACCAAGTTCGAACGCGGTTTCGAGCGCGTGGTCAACATCCAGGGCACCGACCACCACGGCACCATCGCCCGCGTGCGCGCCGGCCTGCAAGCCGTGGGCCTGGGCATCCCGCAAGGTTTCCCCGACTACGTGCTGCACACCATGGTGCGTGTGGTGCGCGGCGGTGAAGAGGTGAAGATCTCCAAGCGCGCCGGCAGCTACGTGACGCTGCGCGACCTGATCGAATGGACCAGCAAGGACGCGGTGCGCTTCTTCCTGCTCAGCCGCAAACCCGACACCGAGTACACCTTTGACGTGGACCTGGCCGTGCAGAAGAACAACGAGAACCCGGTCTATTACGTGCAGTACGCCCATGCGCGCATCTGCTCCGTGATCAACGCCTGGCGCGAGAAGGAGGGCGGCCACCGCAGCACGCTCAAGGACGCCGACCTGGCGCTGCTGGACAGCCCGGCCGCGCAGGGCCTGATGCTGCAGCTGTCCAGGTACCCCGAGATGCTCACGGCCGCCGCACAGGATTTCGCGCCGCACGACGTGACCTTCTACCTGCGCGAGCTGGCCGCCAGCTACCACAGCTACTATGATGCCGAGCGCATCCTAGTGGAGGACGAGGCGCTCAAGCGCGCCCGGCTGGCCCTGGTGGCCGCCACGGCGCAGGTGCTGCACAATGGCTTGGCGGTGCTGGGTGTGAGCGCACCGGAGAAGATGTAGCCGGCCGCGATGCGGTATCGGACATCCAGATTGGCGAGACAAAGGTTAGGCATGAAACAGCAACGCGGCGGAACCATCCTGGGCTTGATCATCGGCGTCGTCATCGGCCTGGCCGTTGCGCTGGTCGTCGCCCTCTACGTGACCAAGACCCCGGTCCCCTTCCTGAACAAGGGCCAGAACCGCACCCCCGAGCAGGATGCCGCCGAGGAAAAGCGCAACAAGGACTGGGACCCGAACGCCCCACTCTATAACAAGAGCAAACCGCCGGCCGCCTCCGCCTCGGCCCCCAAGGCCGCGGCCAAGCCCGCCACGCCGGCGCCCGCGGTGAAGCCGGCGCCCAAGGCCGAGACCAAGCCCCCGGCCGACCCCCTGGGCGATCTGGCGCGCGCCAAGGCAGGCGCCGATCCCTTTGCCTACTTCATCCAGGTCGGTGCTTTCCGCACCCCCGAGGACGCCGAGACCCAGCGCGCCAAGCTCTCGCTGACCGGTGTGGAAGCCAAGGTGACCGAACGTGAACAGGCCGGGCGCCAGATCTACCGCGTGCGCGTCGGCCCCTACGACAAGAAAGAAGAGGCCGAAAAGGTCAAGACACAGATCGAAGCCGCCGGCCACGAAACCGCATTGGTGCGCGTGCAGCGCTGAACTTTTTTCTGCCGGTCGTGTCAGACCTGGGCACACACATGGAGCTTATGCAGATGATGAAACGTCGTGATTTCTCCCGCGCCTGCGGCGCGGCCCTGGCCGGTGCCACCGTGCTGCCCGCCCTCGCCCAGATGCGCTTCGAAGCCAGCAAGGACTACCTGCCGCTGGACAAGCCCGCGCCCGTTGACGCCCCCAGCGGCAAGATCGAGGTGGTCGAGTTCTTCTGGTACAACTGCCCGCACTGCAACGCCTTCGAACCCGCTCTGGAAGCCTGGATCAAGCGCCTGCCCAAGGATGTGGTGATCCGGCGCGTGCCGGTGGCCTTCAACAGCGCCTACCAGGGCCAGCAGCGCCTCTACTACACGCTGGAAGCCATGGGCCTGGTCGACAAGATCCACGCCAAGGTGTTTGCCGCCATCCACGTCGAGCGCAAGCGTCTGGAACAGCCCGAAGTCATCGCCGACTGGATCGCCGGCCAGGACGTGGACAAGACCAAGTTCATGGAGCAATTCAACTCCTTCTCCGTGGCCTCCAAGGTCACCCGCGCCGCCCAGTTGACCGCGGCCTACAAGGTCGAGGGCGTACCCGCCATGGGCGTGGCCGGTCGCTTCTACACCGACGGCACGCTGACGCGCAATATGGAGCGCTCCTTGCAGGTGGTGGACTATCTGGTGGGAGAGGTGCGCAAGGGTCGCTGAGTCTTTTCTCGCCTTTTCGTGCCGAGGCCCGCTTTCGAGCGGGCTTTTTTCTTTCTGCGTTGTTCTTTGGCTGTTGTGGCATGCCGGGATGTGCCCCCGGCAGGGGCACTCACTTTTCTTGCTTCGCCAAGAAAAGTAAGCAAAAGAAGGCGAGCCGGATTCGTCGACCCTGCGCTGCGCTACGGGCACGCTGCGTTGCTCGGGACCGGCGGGAAGCGCAGAAACTCGCTGCGCTCAAACATCTGCGCTTCTTTTTCCGCCGCTCCCTGTGCTACTCGCCTCCTCATGACGGCGGGGGGGGTACCCAATGCCAGATACCAAGCCCACAAGGACGCGCCATGGCGCGCCCTTGTTTTGCTGTTCTGTCTTCGGTTGTTGGTTCCTGGCTGCCTGGTTCCCCATGTCGTGTGGCAGGGCTGAGCAGCGCAGCAGCGGGCGGATCAGGGCGGGCGTTGTCTGAGCGCAGCGAGTTTAGCCCGACCCCGCCCGATGCGAGCAGCGCAAGGTACCCCGCAGGGGCCCTGACTTCGGCTCGCCTTTCTTTTGGGTAGGCGGATTCAAATGCCAAGTGCAACGATGGGCTGGATATCGACATTCTGCTTGAAGCAATCTTCGAAGAGCACCTCAGCCGGAGTTCTGAACCCAAGGCTCTTGCGAGGGCGGGTATTGAGACTCCAAGCAATGTGATCGAGCTGGCGCTGGTTATGCACGCTCAGGTCCGTTCCCTTGGGCAGGTATTGCCTGATCAGGCCATTGGTGTTCTCGTTGATTCCGCGCTGCCAGGGGCTGTGCGGGTCCGCAAAGTAGATTTTCAATCCTGTGCTCTCGGCCAGCTTTTTGTGCAACGCCATCTCCTTGCCCTGGTCGTAGGTCAAGGTCTGGCGTAATGCCTCGTCCAAAGGGCTGAAGGCCTGTTCGTAGCCGCGCAGGGCTTCTTCGGCCGTGGCACCATCCATCTTCACCAGCATGACGAACAAGGTCTTGCGGCACACAAGGGTGCCCACAGCCGATTGGTTTCTGGCACCCTTGATCAGATCGCCTTACCAGTGACCAGGTAGCAGTCGATCGCTGGCTTCGGGTGGGCGCAGATGAATGCTGACGATGTCCTGTAGGGCGCCGCGCCGCCCAGTGCCTCGTGCTTGGGGACGGCGTGCCCCACGCCCTTGGCGCAGCAGGCTGACCAGCTGTCGACGCAACTCCCCTCGCGGGGCAGCGTAAATGGCGGTGTAGATCGTCTCGTGGGAAGCTTGCAATTGAGGTTGCCCGGGATGCTCGCGTTTGAGTGTGCCCGCAATCTGTTCGGGCGACCAGCGCTGGCACAGCAGGCCATGAACCCTTTGCCACAATGCACCATCCGGATGAAGTTTCCGGGTTGGTCGACAAGCACGGCGCAGGCGACGGGCACGCACGCCAGCACGCACTGCGTTGTAGCCGCCCGCAACTCGGGGGCGGCCCATAGGGCCTAACTCAGACTCCTGCTTGTAGCCATTTCGCCGCAGTTCGCGACTGATGGTGCTCGGACAACGGCCAAGCGCCTGAGCAATGCCGCGAATGCTGCAATCCTGAAACTTCATGGCCATGATCGCACCACGTTCCTCGGCGCTCAGGTGGGTGTAGGTGGCTTTCATGCAACGGTCTCCTTCTGGAAGTGTGTTGCACTCGGCATTTGAATCCGCCAGGCTTAAAGGGCTAAGCAAATCGTCCGGGGAATCGGGGGAAGCCCACACTACTGGGTCGAGGTGATCGATCTATTGATGTAAATCAAGCGGCGTTTGATAGTCCGTGCTTAGTATTGGCCCACAAATCTGATATGTCCAACGTACGTGTCATCATGTTCAACAATCGCCGACGTCTCCGCCTATGGACAGCCCAGGTGCTGCTCGTGTGGCTGTTCGGCCTCGCAACGAGTGTGGCCAACGCCTGCGCCTTGGGTGATTCAGTGCATCACCGTTCCGACGCGGCAATGACGGCCGCCAGTCACGATAACCGGCAAGTGAATGTCGTATCAAGTCGAAACCCCAGTCGAACCCTTTGATTCACCGCTCGGAATTAAGAAACGCACAGGAGTCCTTTCATGAACCATGACACGCACGAGCCGAACCATCCCGCGCGCACCTTTTGGCGCAGTCGCTACGGCATCGGACTGCTGATCTTTGCTGCGATTGCTCTTTTCTTCCTACTCACAGAACACCGTGCCCACACCTTGGGTGCATTACCCTACCTGCTGTTAGCGGCCTCGCCACTCTTGCACATCTTCATGCACCGCGGCCACGGTCACGTCAGCGCAGATGACGGCAATGGCCCATCGGTCGATCACACTGGCGACACGCAGATGCCCGATGGGGACCCCACGTCGACACATCGCCACCATTGAGGAGAAATGCAGATGAATCACGACCAACCGGGCTACGGGCTGTGGATGCTAGTCATCCTCAACTCAGCCATCTTCCTGATGTTCGCGTTCAGCTTCTTCAAGCCGCAGACCGGACGCGACTGGCGCACCTTCGGGGCCTTCGCGGCCTTCGTCATCGCGCTGTTCGTCGAGATGTACGGCTTCCCGCTGACGATATACCTCATGTCCGGCTGGCTTCAGACGAAATACCCTAGCCTGGACCTGATGTCGCACAACACCGGACACCTCTGGTCGACGCTGCTCGGTGAGAAGGGCGATCCGCACTTCGGGGTGCTGCACATCGCGAGCTACGTCTTCCTTGGTCTCGGCTTCTACCTGCTGTCGGCGGCCTGGGCTGTGCTGTACCAGGCACAGCGTGTCAACCGGCTAGCAACAACCGGGCCCTATGCCCGCATCCGCCACCCGCAGTACGTTGCCTTCGTGGCGATCCTGCTGGGCTTCCTCTTCCAGTGGCCCACGCTGCTGACGCTGGTGATGTTCCCGATCTTGGTGGCCATGTACGGACGCCTTGCCATCACTGAGGAACGCGAGATGCGTGCGCGCTTTGGCGCCGAATTCGACGCCTATGCCTCGCGCACTCCGCGCTTTGTGCCCGCGTTGCGCGGCCGCACCTCGGCAGCCTGATGCCTGCAAGCACACGTAACCAAGAAGCAGAACTGCACTGTGGTCTACAACGTAGTACAGCTTCATCAACAGGATGATGTGACGACCGCCGTCCCGTCCCACGGATACGGATCGGCGGCTCGACCTGAGAGCAGTCGAGGCGGGGTTCATTCCCCTGGGATGTGTTCCAAGTTTCCGGCACATGCCCCCATCCCGGGCATCGGCGCACGGTGGCAAGGCGGTTTCCTCCTCCTTAGCAACAACGGGGCGAAGTTCGACCTCGCCGGACGCCTCCCGGACGCCTCATCAAGAACGCGCCGGATCCAACCGCCTGAGGCCAGCCATGTCCAAGAAGCACAAGAAGCAAGACAAGCGAATTAACACCGATCCATGCGACGACAACCCAGGCGTCGCGGCGGCACAAACGCCCGACGCCCGATCGCCCTCGGAGCGTTCTCTGTCGCGAGATGAGTACGAAGCCCAACTGCATGTAGTGCAGGTCGAACTGGTGAAGCTGCAACGCCACTTCATCCGCTGCCAGGATCGCATCTTGGTCGTACTCGAAGGGCGCGACGCCGCCGGCAAGGACGGCAGCATCAAGCGCATCGTCGAGCACCTCAGCCCGCGCGAGACCCGCGTCGTTGCGTTGGGCAAGCCCTCCGACCGCGAGCGCAGCGGCTGGTACTTCCAGCGTTACGTGCCGCACCTGCCGGTGGCCGAGGAACTCGTGCTGTTCAACCGCAGTTGGTACAACCGCGCCGGCGTCGAACACGTGATGGGTTTCTGCACCAAGGAACAGCATGAGGAGTTCATGAACTCGGTGCCGAAGTTCGAGGAGATGCTGGTCGGATCGGGCATCAAGCTGCTGAAGTACTACCTCGATGTCAGCAAGAACGAACAGATCAAGCGCCTCGAGGAACGCCGCCGCGATCCGCTCAAGCAGTGGAAGTCGAGCCCTATTGACGCGGTAGCGGTCAAGCACTGGAAAGCATACTCCGCCGCGCGCGACGCCATGCTGATGCGAACGCACACGGCAACAGCGCCGTGGCGGATCGTGCGTGCCGACAACAAGCGCCTGGCTCGGCTCAACCTGATGCGCGATATCCTGTCGCGGCTCCACTATGCGGGCCGAAAAGACAAGCTCGTTCGTCCCGACCCCGACATCGTGTTCGAGTTTTCCCCTGATTGCCTCGACGCCGGCCGCTTGGCTCGCTGACCTCCCACCCAAAGGATTGACCCATGAAGACAAGCACCGTTGAAGTCGGCGAATTGGTCTCGAGTCTGAGCGCCGCCGGTGTGCAGCGCCAGATCGAAACGCTGCCAGGCGTTCACCATGTCGACGTGAACTACGTCGCTGGGAGCGCCACCGTCCACTTCGACGAGACGAAGACCTCGCTGGAGGACATCCGACAGCGCATCATCGAGTGCGGCTACCACTGCCGCGGTGAGATGCTGCCCGCGCACGTCTGCCCGCCCGAGGGATATGCCGAGATCCGCGGGCACGCAGGCCACGAAGACCATGCCGCGCATGGCACCTACGCTGGGCATACTGCTCACGGTCACGGTGCGCATGCAGCCGCGACGGCCTCCGCCCCGCCGTCTGCCACTACCAAGGCCCTACCCTCCGCGCCACATCCGGGACATACAGCGCGCGCCGGCCACAGTGGCGAAGCCGCCCACCAGATGAGCGACATGATGCACGACATGGGCCATGCGCCCGGCATGTCGATGCAGGACATGGCAAACGACATGCGCAACCGCTTCCTCATCGCGCTGCTGTTTGCGATCCCGGTGTTCCTCTACTCGCCGATGGGCAAGATGTTCGGTGACTTCGCCACGCCGTTCGGGATGGATCGCGACATCTTCCTGTTCATCGTCGCGACCGGCGCCATCGCCTACCCCGGCTGGCCGTTCTTCGTCGCCGGCTGGCGCGCCGCGCGCAACAAGGTCGCGAACATGGCCACACTGGTCGTGTTGTCCGTCGGCACCGGCTACGTGTTCAGCCTTGGCGCCACCTTCTTCTACGACGGCGAGGTGTTCTACGAGGCGGCCTCCGTGCTGCTGGTATTCATCCTGCTCGGCCACTGGCTGGAGATGCGTGCGCGCGCCGGCGCTTCCGACGCAATCCGTGCGCTGATGGACCTGGCTCCGCCGATGGCGACGGTGCTGCGCAATGGCGTCGAGACCAAGGTCCCAACTTCCGAGGTGCTGGTCGGCGAGACAGTGGTCATCAAGCCGGGCGACAAGATCCCGGTGGACGGCAAGATCACCGAGGGCGGATCGCAGGTCGATGAATCGATGCTCACCGGTGAGTCGATGCCGGTCAAGAAGGTGGTCGGCAACGCGGTGATCGGCGCAACCATCAACAAGAGCGGCAGCTTCCGCTACCAGGCCACCAAGGTCGGCGCCGACACCGCGCT
>JAGWTL010000245.1 GCA_028869035.1 Burkholderiales bacterium
CATGGCCATGATCGCACCACGTTCCTCGGCGCTCAGGTGGGTGTAGGTGGCTTTCATGCAACGGTCTCCTTCTGGAAGTGTGTTGCACTCGGCATTTGAATCCGCCCAGCCTTCCCACAGAAAGGGCAGTGCCACAACCCAGCCACCCCTACTTCGGCAAAAACAGCAACCAGTAGATCAACATCACATTGAACAGCGCACTCACCCCGAACAGCAGCTTCCACACAAAAGTCGGGTCCCGCTGCAGCAGCGGTGAAGCCGGCGGCGCCGTCAACGGCCTTGAAGCCCCACGCTCCAGCGCCAGCAAAAACTCCTCGGCCGTCTCGAAGCGCTGGCGCTTGTCGCGAGCCACGGCCTTGAGCACCACGTGGTCCAGCCAGATGGGGACTTCGGGGTTGTGGCGGCTGGGGGGCGTGGGGTCGCGGTAATAACGGCCGCTCTGGTAGGGCAGCACCGCACCGTAGGGCAGCTTGCCGTCGGCCAGCAACTGGTAGAAGGTGACACCCAGCGCGAAGAGGTCGCTCATGGCGTCGGGGTCTTCGGGCGGCACATTGGTGTCGATGCCGCCGGCGCGCACGGCGTAGCCCCATTGCTCGGGGTTGATGTAGCTGGGCGTGCCCGCGTGCAGGCGGCGCATGGCCTCGGGCTCGCGCCCGCTCAGGGCCACGCCCAGGTCCAGCAGGCGCAGCACGCCGTCTTCGCCCTGGTGCAGATTGGCGGGTTTGATGTCGCGGTGCACCACGCTCTGGCGGTGCAAGCGGCCCAGGGCCTTGAGCACCTGGGTGGCCAGTGTCACGGCCTGGGCCGGGGCGAAGCGGTGCTTGCGCTCCATCATCTGCTGCAGGCTCTCACCCGCGTGCCAGTCATAGAGCAGGTAGAAGGCCGTCTGCCCCTTGCCGCCAGGCGGCCCGTCGTGCAGGCGCACCAGGTGGTCGGCCGCGCGCGAAGTCTGCATGGCGTGCGCCAGCCAGGCCTCGTGGGCCAGCATGGCGCATTCCTCGGGGTCGTGGGCGCGCGAGGGGTGCAGGGTCTTGAGGGCGTAGTCGGTGTGGGTGCGCGCGTCACGGACGCGGTAGATCAGGTTGATGCCGTTGTCGGCGGCCACCTCTTCCACGCGCAGGCCGTCGATCACCTCACCCGGCTTCAGGCGCACCGGCACCGGCAGGGCCTGGGCGCTGCGGCTCACGTCCTGCAGCGTGGCGTCCAGCAGGCCCAGCACGCGCACCACCAGGGCGGTGGCGTTGTCGTTGCTGCCGGCCTTGATGGCCGCCTGCACCAGGTTTTCGCTGGTGAGCTGCGCGTTGGCCAGCTCGGCCATCTCCGCCAGCATGCGCAGGCGCAGGGAGCCATGCACACCGTCGCTGAGCAGGATGAAGACATCGCCGACCTGCAGGTCGCCCTGGATGTAGTCCACCACCAGGCGGTCTTCCGCGCCCACCACCCGCATGAGCTGGTGGCGGAAATCGGGGTGGGGCATCACGTGGTCCACCGTGAGCTGGGTGACCTGCCCCTCACGCAGCAGGTAGGCCCGGGTGTCGCCCACATGGGCCAGGGTATAGGAATGCCCGCGCAGCACCAGGGCGGTGAGTGTAGTGAGGCCGGTGGCCGGTTCGCGCCGGCGGTTGGTGGCAGCCAGCCAGGTGTTCTGCGCGGCGATGATGCGGTCCAGCGCCACCGTGGTATCCCAGGTTTGGGGCGTGCTGTAGTAATCACGCACCAATGTGGCCACCGTGGTCTGGGCCGCCTCCTGGCCCAGGCCGCCGGCGCTCACGCCGTCGGCAATGGCGGCGATCACCCCCATGTCCTCATGCCCGTCTTCGGGCAGCATGGCGCCGGCGAAGTCCTCATTGACGGCCTTGGCACCTGCCAGTGAGGTGTAGCCGATGTCCATTTCAAAACTCATACCGACCGTTCCGCAAGATTGATGCCCGTGATGGTGCATTTTGCCCTTCGCTCCTTCACCAAGCAAAACTGGCACGACACTTGCAACGTTTCTGGCGTAACAGGCCAAAGCTGGCCCTGATCACTCATCCGGTGCAACGGCGCAGCGGATGAATACCCGGACGAAGGCGTCCCCACATGCATTTCCCCCAACCGGGTCGGCATCGTGAGGACGCCTTTTTTGTTGGCTCGCTTGATTTGGATGGATGGGGTTTGTCATGAAAAAACTCAAACTGGTGATGATCGGCAACGGCATGGCCGGCGTGCGCTCGCTCGAAGAACTGCTGAAGATCGCGCCCGAGCTGTACGAGATCACGGTCTTCGGCGCCGAGCCCCACCCCAACTACAACCGTATCCTGCTCTCGCCGGTGCTGGCCGGTGAGCAGAAGCTGGAAGACATCGTCCTCAACGACTGGGCCTGGTACCGGGACAACGGCATCACCCTGCACGCCGGTTATATGGTGACCGAGGTGGACCGCGTCAAGCGCACCGTGCACGCCACCAACGCCAAGGGCGAGACCCTGAGCGCCGACTACGACCGCCTGATCCTGGCCACAGGTTCCAACCCCTTCATCCTGCCCGTGCCGGGCAAGGACCTGAAAGGCGTGCTGGCCTACCGCGACATCGCCGACACCGAGGCCATGATCGAAGCCGCCGCCAAATACAAACATGCCGTGGTCATCGGCGGCGGCCTGCTGGGCCTGGAAGCGGCCAACGGCCTGATGAAACGCGGCATGACGGTCAGCGTGGTGCACGTGATGCCCTGGCTGATGGAACGCCAGCTCGACGACGTGGCGGGCAAGATGCTGCAGAAGTCGCTGGAAGACCGTGGCATGAGCTTCCTGATCGGCGCGCAGACGCAGGAGCTCGTGGGTGGCGCCGACGGCCGCGTCAAGAGCGTGAAGTTCAAGGACGGCACGGAAGTGCCGGCCGATCTGGTCGTGATGGCGGTGGGCATCCGCCCCAACACGGCGCTGGCCGAGAAGATGAAGCTGCATGTGAACCGCGGCATCGTGGTCAGCGACACCCTGCAGACCACCACCGACGCACGCATCTACTCGGTGGGCGAGTGCGCGGCGCACCGCGGCATCGCCTATGGCCTGGTGGCCCCCCTGTTCGAGCAGGGCAAGGTGCTGGCCAATCATCTGGCCCAGTTCGGTATCGGCCGCTACACGGGCTCGCTGACCTCCACCAAGCTCAAGGTCACGGGCATCGATCTTTTCTCCGCCGGCGACTTCATGGGCGGCGAAGGCACCGAAGAGATCGTGATGAGCGACCCGGCCGGCGGCGTCTACAAGAAACTGGTGCTCAGGGACGACAAGCTGGTGGGCGCCTGCCTTTATGGCGACACGGTGGACGGTTCCTGGTACTTCAAGCTGCTGCGCGACGGCCGCAGCGTGCACGACATCCGCGACAAGCTGATGTTCGGCGAATCCAATATCGGCGACGCCGGCCACGAAGGCCACAGCAAGGCCGCCGCCATGGCCGACACGGACGAGGTCTGCGGCTGCAACGGCGTGAACAAGGGCGCCATCTGCAAGGCCATCAAGGAAAAAGGCCTGTTCACGCTGGAGGAAGTGCGCAAGCACACCAAGGCCAGCGCCTCCTGCGGCTCCTGCACCGGCCTGGTGGAACAGATCCTGATGTTCACCGCCGGCGGCGACTACTCGGCCACGCCCAAGACCAAGGCCATGTGCGGCTGCACGGACCACGGCCACCAGGCGGTGCGCGATGCCATCGTGACCGGCAAGCTGCTGACCATCGGGGATGTCTTCAAGACCCTGAACTGGAAGACCCCCAACGGTTGCGCCAGTTGCCGCCCGGCCGTCAACTACTACCTGATCTCCAGCTGGCCCAAGGAGGCCAAGGACGATCCACAAAGCCGTTTCATCAACGAACGCAGCCACGCCAACATCCAGAAGGACGGCACCTACAGCGTGATCCCGCGCATGTGGGGCGGCGAGACCACGGCCGACGAGCTGCGCCGTATCGCCGACGCGGTGGACAAGTACAAGATCCCCACCGTCAAGGTCACGGGTGGCCAGCGCATCGACCTGCTGGGCGTGAAGAAGGAAGACCTGCAGGCCGTGTGGAACGACATCGGCATGCCCAGCGGCCACGCCTACGCCAAGGCCCTGCGCACGGTCAAGACCTGCGTGGGCAGCGAATGGTGCCGCATGGGCACGCAGGACAGCACGCAGATGGGCAAGGACCTGGAACGCGCCATGTGGCGCATGTACGCCCCGCACAAGGTGAAGTTCGCCGTCTCGGGCTGCCCGCGCAACTGCGCCGAGGCCGGCATCAAGGACGTGGGCATCATCGGCGTCGATTCCGGCTGGGAAATGCACATCGCCGGCAACGGCGGCATCAAGACCGAGGTTGCCCACTTCTTCACCAAGCTCAAGACCGCCGAGGAGGTGCTGGAGTACACCGGCGCCTTCATGCAGCTCTACCGCGAGGAAGGCTGGTACCTGGAGCGCACCGTGCACTATGTGAACCGCGTGGGCCTGGACTATGTGAAGAAGAAGATCCTGGACGACGCCGAAGGTCGCAAAGCCCTGTGGGAGCGCCTGCAGTTCTCGCTGGACGGTGAACCCGATCCCTGGTTCGAGACCGGCAAGGCCCAGGTCGACACGCGCCAGTTCATCCCGATCAAGGTCAAAGGGGTCAGCGCATGAAACGCCGCGAACTGCTCGTCCTGGCCGGCGCCGCCAGCTGCGGCGTGCAGGCCCAGGTGCTGGACGTGAACGACGCCATCAACAAGGCCGGCCGCCAGCGCATGCTCTCGCAGCGCATGGCCAAGGCCTGGCTGGCCCTGGTGCACAAGACCGAAAGCACCGCCGCCCAGC
>JAGWTL010000246.1 GCA_028869035.1 Burkholderiales bacterium
GTCTATGGCTTACCTGCAGTAGGTGCGGCAATTATACTGTATAAATATACAGATCATGATTTTGATTCTGTAACCACGCGCTTTATAAGTCGCCGCACCGTGACAGCAGGGCGACCGGCCAGCGTGACCACACGCATCCCCACTATAGACCGCAAGACCGCGCAAGCCAGTAGTCGTTCCCCTGTACGCGGGGCAGGCGGCATGGCCTGTTTTGATGACCCCACCGGCCTCACCATCATGAACCCCGGCCGCTCCACCCCGGCTTCGGCCACCTCCTTCCCGGCCCGGCCAGCCTATGCCGAGCTGCATGCCCTGAGCAACTTCAGCTTCCAGCGCGGCGCCTCAAGCCCGGAGGATCTGGTGGCGCGCGCGCATGCGCTGGGCTACGCGGCGCTAGCCATCACGGACGAATGTTCCATGGCCGGGGTGGTGCGTGCGCATGGGGCGGCCAAAGAGCTGGGGCTACCGCTGCTGATCGGCACCGAGTTGCGGGTGGAGGCCGAGGGTGAAGAAAAGTGCTTCACCCTGCTGCTGCTGGCGCGCAGCCGTGCGGGTTATGGCGAGCTGTGTGAGCTGATCACCAAGCTGCGCGCGCAGCCGGACAAGAAAAACAACCGTCGTTACTGCGTGCAAGCGCTGGACTGGGACGCGCTGGGCCTGGACAGCCGCGAGCTGCTGGCCCTGCTGGTGCCACAACGCGAGGCGCTGCGCCCCGAGGACGAGGCCTTTGCGCCCGCGCTGGCTGCGCGTCTGGCCTGGTTGCGGCAGCGTTTTGCATCGTGCTGGCTGGCTGTGGAGCTGCTGCACCGTCTCGACGACGCTCTGTGGCTGGAGTACCTGACGGCCGCGGCGCAGGGCGCGGGTGTGCCGCTGGTGGCCGCGGGCGGTGTGCACATGCATGTGCGCTCGCGCAAGCCGCTGCAGGATGTGATGACGGCCATACGCCTGGGCCGGCCCGTGGCCGAATGCGGCTTTGCGCTGCAGCCGAATGCCGAGGCGCATTTGCGATCGCGCCAGCGCCTGGCCGCGCTCTACCCGCCGGAGTTGTTGACCGAGACGCAACTTGTAGCGCAGCTCTGCAGCTTCAGCCTGGACGAGCTCAAGTACGAGTACCCGGAAGAGGTGGTGCCCGCGGGTGAGACGCCGGCCTCTTATCTGCGCCGCGCCACGCTGGAGGGCGCGCAGCTGCGTTACCCGCAGGGCGTGCCGACGGCGGTGCAGCAGCAAGTGGAGCACGAGCTGGCGCTGATCAGCGAGCTGCGCTACGAGAAATACTTTCTCACGGTCCACGACGTGGTGCGTTTTGCGCGCGGCGAGAAGATCCTTTGCCAGGGCCGCGGCTCGGCGGCCAATTCGGCCGTGTGTTACTGCCTGGGCGTGACCGAGGTAGACCCGGCGCGCACCAGTGTGCTCTTCGAGCGCTTCATCAGCCGCGAGCGCGCGGAGCCGCCGGACATTGATGTGGACTTTGAGCACCAGCGGCGCGAGGAGGTGATCCAGTACCTCTACGGAAAATACGGGCGCGACCGTACCGCGCTCACTGCGGCTGTGCATACCTACCACGCGCGCGGCGCGATACGCGACGTGGGCAAGGCGCTGGGCATGGACGGAGAGATCGTCGATGCGCTGGCCAAGGCGCACCAGTGGTGGGACGGTGGCGAGGTGAACCACGGGCGCCTCCAGGCGCTGGGGCTGGATGCGCAGAACCGGCAGATCCGCCTGCTGATCGAGCTCACGCGGCCGCTGCTGGGTTTTCCGCGTCACCTCTCGCAGCACAGCGGCGGCTTCGTGCTCACGGGCGACAAGCTCACGCGCACGGTGCCCGTGGTGCCCGCGGCCATGGAGGGGCGCACCACCATCGAGTGGGACAAGGACGACATCGACGCGTTGGGCCTGCTCAAGGTGGACGTGCTGGCCCTGGGCATGCTCAGCGCCATCCGCCGCGCGCTGGATTTTGTGGGCCGGTGGCGCGGGCGGGTTTTCCGCCTGCAGGACATCCCGTCCGAAGACCCGGCCACCTACGAGATGATCTGCCGCGCCGACACGGTGGGCGTGTTCCAGATCGAGAGCCGCGCCCAGATGAGCATGCTGCCGCGCCTGCAGCCGCGTTGTTTCTATGACCTGGTGATCGAGGTGGCCATCGTGCGGCCCGGGCCCATCCAGGGCGGCATGGTGCACCCCTTCCTGGAACAGCGCGAGCGCCAGCGCCGTGGCGAGGCCTTCACCTTGCCCAAGGAGGCGCTGCGACCCGCACTGGAGCGCACGTTGGGCGTGCCCATCTTCCAGGAACAGGTGATGCAGATCGCCATCATCGCTGCGGGTTTCACGCCGGGCGAGGCGGACCAGCTGCGCCGCGCCATGGCGGCGTGGCGGCGCCGCGGCGGGGTGGACAAGTTCCGGCACCGTCTGATCGATGGCATGACGGAACGCGGCTACGAGCAGGCCTTTGCCGAGGCCATCTTCCGGCAGATCGAAGGTTTTGGCGAATACGGTTTCCCCGAGAGCCACGCGGCCAGCTTTGCGCTGCTGGTCTACGACAGCGCCTGGCTCAAATGCCATGAACCCGCGGCCTTCCTGGCGGGCCTGCTCAACTCCTTGCCCATGGGTTTCTACGGCCCCTCGCAACTCGTGCAGGACGCGCAGCGCCACGGCGTGGAGGTGCGGCCGCCGGACGTTCTGCACAGCGACTGGGACTGCACGCTGGAGCCCGATGAGGCCCGCCAGCCCGCGGTACGCCTGGGCCTGCGCCTGGTGGCGGGCTTGAAGGAGGTGAGTGCCTTGCGCATCGTCGATGCCCGTGCCCGAGGACCGTACCGCAGCACCGAAGACCTGGCCCTGCGCGCGGGGCTGGACGCACTGGACCTCAAGACCCTGGCCAGTGCCGATGCCTTGCTCAGCCTTAGCGGCCACCGCCGCCAGCAGGTCTGGGACGCAGCGGGGCTGCAGGCCGCGCCGGCCCTGTTGCGCGGCGCGCCGGTGCACGAAGAATTGCTGGAGCTGCCCGAGGCGCCCGAGGGCGAGGAGATCGTCTTCGACTACGCGGCCACGGGCCTGACGCTGCGCCGTCACCCGCTGGCGCTGTTGCGCGAACGGCTGCGTGCCCAGCGTTTGCTGACCTCCGAGGAGTTGCAGCAGCTGTCCGACGGCCGGCCCGCGCGCGCCTGCGGCCTGGTGGTGGCCCGGCAGCAGCCGGGTACGGCCAAGGGCGTGGTCTTCGTGACGCTGGAGGACGAGACGGGGACGGTACAGGTCATTGTGTGGAAGGCGCTGCGCGACAAACAGCGCGAGACACTGCTGCGCGCGCGCCTGCTGGCCGTGCATGGCACCTGGCAGCGCCAGGGCGCGGTGTGCCACCTGATTGCGGGGCATCTGGAAGACCTCACGCCGCTGCTGGGAAGGCTGAGCACCGAGAGCCGGGATTTCCGGTGACGGTGTCCGGGGGCAGGAGCCACCCAGTCTTTCCGTTCGGCCTGAGCCTGTCGAAGGCCTCTGAAGTTGCGAACGGGCGAGCGCTGCGTTTCGACAGGATCAACTCGAACGGGTGGATGGGGTCTGGTCTGAAGCAGGCAGCCACTGCCCGCCGCTGCAGCGTTCGATGCTGGCCAGGTCACGGCGCGACTGAACTTGCTGGAAGCCGGCCTGCGTGAGCAGGGCGCGCACGGCCTGGGCCTGTTGCCAGCCATGTTCCAGCAGCAGCCAGCCGCCGGGCTGCAGCCGGGCTGGCGCCTGCGCGACGATGGCGCGGATGGCGTCCAGGCCGTCCGCGCCTGAGCTCAAGGCCAGGCGCGGCTCGTGGCCGAGTTTCTCCAGGTGCGGATCGTCTTCGGCGATGTAGGGCGGGTTGGAGACGATGAGGTCGAACTTTTGCTGCAGGCCTTCGAGCCAGTTACCGGTGTGGAAAGCCACGTCGAGCGACAGGCGCTGCGCATTGGCCTGGGCCACGGCCAGGGCTTCGGGGCCGGTGTCCACGGCCTCGACGCGGGCGCCGGGCCTCTGGCTCTTGAGCGCCAGGGCGATGGCGCCGCTGCCCGTGCCCAGGTCCACCACCGAGCCCTGCGGCGTCAGGTGTTCGAGCGCCCAGTCCACCAGGGTCTCGGTGTCGGGGCGCGGGTCCAGCACACGGCTGTCCACCTGCAGGGTCAGGCCGTAGAACTCGCGCTGGCCGGTCAGGTAGGCCAGGGGGGTGCCGGCGGCGCGGCGGCGCGTGAGGTTGATGTAGCGCATCTCCACCTCGGCGTCGAGGGCGTCGGTGTCACGGGCCAGCAGCCAGGCGCGGTCGTTCTGCGGGCGGCCCAGCGCATGCAGCAGCAGCAATTGCGCGTCCAGCCGCTCCAGCCCCAGGGCGGAGCAGGCCGCATTGAGGGCTTGCTGGATCTGCATGGTGGTCCCGACGACGATCTGTGCTACTGAAAATGTAGCTTCATTGTAGGTCGGCAAGCCGGTTTCGGGGCGATTTCAGGGGTTCAGCTGTTGCCTACTTCCAACTCGGCCAGCTGTTCGGCCTCGCGCGCCTGGCGCAGGGCAGCCACCACCTCGTCGAGCTCGCCCTCCATGATGCGGTCGAGCTTGTAGAGCGTGAGGTTGATGCGGTGGTCGGTCAGGCGGCCTTGCGGGAAGTTGTAGGTGCGGATACGGTCGCTGCGGTCGCCGCTGCCGATGAGCCCTTTGCGCAGGGCGGCGTCCTTGGCGGCGCGCTCGCTGCGCTCCTTTTCCTGGATGCGGGCCGAGAGCACCTGCAGGGCCTTGGCCTTGTTGCGGTGCTGGCTGCGGTCGTCCTGGCATTC
>JAGWTL010000247.1 GCA_028869035.1 Burkholderiales bacterium
CCAGCTGGCGCTCGGCCACGGCCAGGTCCTGGTCGGCCCGCAGCACGGCAGCATCGAAGCCATTGCGTGCCAGCAGGGGCAGCTGATCGACCAGCACGTCGCCGGTGGCGCGGATCTCGCCCTGGAAACCCAGGCGGCGGCGCAGCAGGAAGGCCTGGCTGTGCGCGCGGCCGTCGGTGAAGCTGGGGAAATGCAGGTCGATGCGCACCACGCCGTCCAGCGCCAGTTCGCGGGGGTCGGCGTCGTTGGCAAGGGCCAGCACTTGCAGACCATGGGGTTCGGTCGGTGCGGTGTCGGCAGAAAACAGTTTCATCTCTTGCACTCCTTCAGGCCGTGGCGGTTTCGTGGCGGGCCTGCTGGCCGGCCTGCTTGAACGGTTCGCTGCCGACACGGCGCAGCGTGTCGATGAAGTTCTCGCCGCTGTGGCGCTGGGCGCGGTAGGTGTCCAGCAGGGCCTCGATCACATCGGGCACTTCATGGGCCGAGAAGGAGGGACCGATGACCTTGCCAGGCACGGGCTCGCCCGACAGCAGCTTGCCGTCGGAGCCGCCCACGGTGACCTGGTACCACTCCTTGCCGTCCTTGTCCACGCCCAGGATGCCGATGTGGCCGCTGTGGTGATGGCCGCAGGAGTTGATGCAGCCGCTGATGTGCAGGTCGATCTCGCCCAGGTCGTCCAGCTCGTCCAGGTCCTGGTAACGCGCCGTGATGGCTTCGGCCAGGGGCAGGGAACGGGCGTTGGCCAGGTCGCAGAAGTCGCCGCCGGGGCAGGCGATCATGTCGGTCAGCAGGCCGATATTGGGTTTGGCCAGGCCCAGGTGGCGGGCTTCGCGCCAGAGTTCGGCGAGCTGGTCGCAACGCACCCAGGGCAGCAGCAGGTTCTGTTCGTGGGTCACACGCACCTCACCGCCGCTGTAACGGTCGGCCAGTTGGGCCACGGCATCGAGCTGGGCGGCGGTGGCGTCGCCGGGCGACTGGCCCAGGCGCTTGAAGGACAGGGTGACGGCGCGCAGATCGGCGTTCTTGTGTGCGCTGACGTTGCGCTTCAGCCAGCGGCCGAACTCGATGTCGTCCTCGGCAGCAGCGCGCAGGATCTGGGCGATCTTGGCGTCGGCGCTCTTGCGGTCGCAAGTCAGCGTGGGCGGCACGAAATTCGCGCTGATGCGCTCGAACTCGGCGGCCGTGATGGTGTGGGGCGCGCCGTCGCGCTCGATGATCTGGCGGTATTCCTCTTCCACCTCGTCGATATAACGCTGGCCCTCGGCCTTTACCAGGATCTTGATGCGGGCCTTGTACTTGTTGTCGCGGCGGCCCCAGCGGTTGTAGACCCGCACCACGGCCTCCGTGTAATTGAGGATCTGGTCGCAGGGCAGGAATTCGCGGATGGTGGTGCCGATGACCGGGGTGCGGCCCATGCCGCCGCCTACCAGCACCTTGAAGCCCAGGGTGCCGGCTTCGTTGCGCAGCAGTTGCAGGCCCACATCGTGCCAGGCTGTTGCCGCGCGGTCTTCACGCGCGCCGGTGATGGCGATCTTGAACTTGCGCGGCAGGAAGGCGAACTCGGGGTGCAGTGTGCTCCACTGGCGCAGGATCTCGGCGAAGGGGCGGGGGTCGGCCACCTCGTCCACGGCAATGCCGGCCAGCGCGTCGCTGGTGATGTTGCGGATGCAGTTGCCGCTGGTCTGGATGCCGTGCATGCCCACCGAGGCCAGCAGGTCCATGACGTCGGCGCTCTGGTCCAGCGGGATCCAGTTGAACTGCACGTTCTGGCGCGTCGTGAAGTGGGCGTAGCCCGTCACCAGCCTGCTGCCGATGGCCTTGCCGTCGCGCAGCTGGATGTCGCCCAGCTTGTTCTGCGCCGCGATGGCGCCCTGGAAGATCTCGTTCGTGGGCTGGTCGTAGTCACGGGCGATCTTCGCGAGCACACGCACCTGGGCGCTGGAGAGTTCGCCATAGGGCACGGCCACGCGCAGCATGGGGGCGTGGCGCTGCACGTACCAGCCGTTCTGCAGGCGCAGCGGGCGGAACTCCTCGTTGCCGAGCTGGCCGGCCAGGTGGCGTTCGAGCTGGTCGCGGTACTGCTCGGCGCGCAGGCGCACGAACTGGCGGTCGAAGTCGGTGTATTGGTACATGTCAGATCGCGATGAGTTTGAGACCGGCCCAGGCCAGCAGCACGGAAAGAATGGAGCGCACCACGCGTTCGTTGATGCGGTGGATCAGGTGCGTGCCCAGCCAGATGCCGGGCAGGGAACCGGCCAGCAACAGGGCCAGCAGCGACCAGTCCACCGAGCCCAGGGAGGCGTGGCCCAGGCCGGCCACCAGGGTCAGCGGCACGGCGTAGGCGATGTCGGCAGCCACGATGCGCGGCAGCGGCAGCAGGGGATAGGCAAACAGCAGCACACTGACACCAATGGCGCCGGCGCCCACCGAGGTCAGCGTCACCAGGGTGCCCACCAGGGCGCCCAGCAGCAGGGGCAGGCTCCAGTGGCGCGGGCGGGCGGCGGCGGCCTCCTGGCCGGCGGTCAGGGCGGCCGGCAGGGCCTTGCCGCGCACGGCCTTGTACAGGGTGGCGGCGGCGGTCAGCAGCAGGGCCGCGCCCAGGGTGCTGGTCATCAGGCTCTGGACGGCCGGGTTGGCCGGGCCCACGCGGTGCAGGAAATAAAGGGTGATCAGGGCCGCGGGGATGCTGCCGACCGAGAGGTGGAAGACGATGCGCCAGTCCACCACGCGCTGCCGGGCCAGGCGCACGGTGCCGCTGAGCTTGGTGAAGGCCGCGAACAGCAGGTCGGTGCCGACGGCCAGGTGCGGCTTCACGCCGAAGAAGAAGATCAGGATGGGCGTCATGAGCGAGCCGCCGCCCACCCCGGTCAGTCCGACGACCAGACCGACGAAAAAACCCGCAAAAATGAACGCCACGTCATGCATGGACGAGACTGTAAAAGCGGGCCCTCAGATCCCAAACTACATTTTTATTGGATTCCTATAAGTAACAGTAATAAAGAACCCGGGGCCGGGCTTTCAGCCGGGCTTGGCCGGCAGCCAGTCGCCCATCAGGGTGCGCTCCACCAGGGCCAGGCAGGCCGGGGCGTCCACCTGCAGGGCGGCCTGGATGCGCGGAATCTGCTCTTCCCAGCCGGGCTGGGGGTAGGGGATGTACTCGCGACTGTCCATGATGCTCTGGCCCTCGGCCAGGCCGTCGGGCACCACGCGTACGCGGCCCGCCTCGGTCTTGAACAGCCCGGGCTGGAGCAGCCAGGTCAGGCCCAGCAGACCCGGGGCGGGGCAGGCCGGCGCGGTTCCGGGCGCCAGCCGGGCCCGGTGGCTGGCGTGCTGGCGGGCGGCGTGCAGCAGGGCCGTGGTGGCGGGGTGTGGCCGCTGGGCGGCGAGTTTTTCGATCAGCGCCAGCGGCAGAGGCGCGGCCTGGCTTACGTCCAGGCCCAGCATCGTCAGCTTGAAGCCGGCTGTCAGCACCAGATCGGCGGCATGGGGATCGAGCCAGAAATTGGATTCGGCCACGGGCGACACATCACCCGGCGCCTGGATGCTGCCGCCGGCCACCACCAGTTGGCCCAGCCGTTCGGGCAGGTGCGGCTCCAGTCGCAGGGCCTGGGCCAGATTGCCCAGCGGGCCGGCACAGACCAGGCTCAGCTGGCCCGGGTGGGTGTGGGCCAGTTCCACGATGCAGCGCGCGGCCGAACGTTCGTCGGCGCCATGCGCTTCGGGCGGTCGCCGTGGCAGATCGCCCAGGCCGTCGGTGCCGAAGGCCTCGGGGTCGTGCCACCAGGTCGCCTTGCGCGTGGGCGTGGCCACGCCGCTGCAGACCGGCAGGTTCGGGCGCCCGGCCAGGGCGCAGAGCAGCAGGGCATTGCGCGTCGCCTGGGCCACGGTGAGAGCGCCGAAGGTGGTGGTGACGGCCAGCAGATCGAGTTCCGGATGGGCGAGCGCAAAGTACAGCGCCCATGCGTCGTCGGCGCCGGGGTCGCAGTCGAGGATGATCTTGTGGGCCATGGCGGGAGTGGAAACTTTTTCAATTCTCCACAACCCTCAATCGCCTGAAGCCCACACCAGCATGGGCTTTCCTGCCATCAGCCATATTTCAAGGCCGTTTATTTCGTAGAGCATCGTGACTGGCGTATGGCTGGTTTGACAGGTTGCGGCGATTTGCGGTGAGTCCAATCTTGAGGATCGGCTCGCTGTTCCGCAGCATACCGGGATAATCCCCCCCATGTCCTCCCCCAAAGTCCTGTTCGGCTTCCACGCCGTGGGCGTCCGCCTCAAGACGGCGCCGCAATCCATCATCGAGATCTACTTCGAGCCGACCCGGCGCGATGCGCGCATGCGCCAGTTCCTGGAAAAGGCCAAGGAGGCCAGTGTGCGGCTGATCGAGGCCGACGGCCTGCGTCTGGCCAAGCTGGCGGGCAGCCATGGTCACCAGGGCGTGGCCGCGCGCGTGGAGCCCCTGGCCCAGGTGCATTCGCTGGACGATCTGCTGGACAGTCTGAGCGAGCCGCCCCTGCTGCTGGTGCTCGACGGCGTGACCGATCCGCACAACCTGGGCGCCTGCCTGCGCGTGGCCGACGGGGCCGGGGCGCACGCGGTGATCGCCCCCAAGGACCATGCGGTGGGCATCAACGCCACCGTGGCCAAGGTGGCCAGCGGCGCGGCCGAGACGGTGCCCTATTTCATGGTGACCAACTTGGCGCGCACGCTGGGCGAGCTGAAGGAACGCAACATCTGGTGCATCGGCACCA
>JAGWTL010000248.1 GCA_028869035.1 Burkholderiales bacterium
CCAAGTACGGCATCGAGCAGCAGGTGGGCTACATCTCCACGGGCGGCGGCGCCTTCCTGGAGGTGCTGGAGGGCAAGACCCTGCCGGCTTTCGAGATCCTGGCGCGGCGCGCCCGGGGCTGACGGTCACTCCCTCTTCCTTTGGGAGAGGGCAGGGGTGAGGGAAAGGCAAGCAAGGCCCTCACCCCAACCCCCTCCCGGAGGGAGAGGGGATGAAATCATTTATTCATCAGGAGCATTTCCATGGCATTCGCATCACTCCGACAGGTTCTCGATCACGCCGCCGAGCACGGCTACGGCGTGCCGGCTTTCAACGTCAACAACCTCGAACAGGTGCTGGCCATCATGGAAGCCGCCCAGGAAACCGACAGCCCGGTGATCCTGCAGGCCTCGGCCGGCGCCCGCAAGTACGCGGGTGAGGCCTACCTGCGCCACCTGATGCTGGCCGCGGTCGAGTCGCACCCCGACATCCCGGTGGTGGTGCATCAGGACCACGGCACCTCGGCGGCGGTCTGCCAGCAGTCGATCCGCTCCGGTTTCACCAGCGTGATGATGGACGGCTCGCTGATGACGGACGGCAAGACCCCGGCCAGCTACGACTACAACGTGGACATCACGCGCCGCGTCTGCGAGATGGCGCACCCGGTGGGTGTGTCGGTGGAAGGCGAGCTCGGTTGCCTGGGTTCGCTGGAGACCGGCGAAGCCGGCGAGGAGGACGGTGTGGGCGCCGAGGGCAAGCTCACGCACGACATGATGCTGACCGACCCGGTGCAGGCCAAGGACTTCGTGGCCAAAACCGGCGTGGACGCGCTGGCCATTGCCATCGGCACCAGCCACGGCGCCTACAAGTTCACGCGCAAGCCCACCGGCGACATCCTGGCCATCGACCGCATCGCGGCCATTCATACGCAGATCCCGAACACGCACCTGGTGATGCACGGCTCCAGCAGCGTGCCCCAGGAGTGGCTGACCATCATCCGCCAGTACGGCGGCGACATCAAGGAAACCTACGGTGTGCCGGTGGAGGAAATCCAGCGCGGCATCAAGAGCGGTGTGCGCAAGATCAACATCGACACCGACATCCGCCTGGCCATGACCGGCGCCATGCGCGAGACCTTCGCCAGGCAGACCAGCGAGTTCGATCCGCGCAAGGCCCTGGCCGCCGCCAAGAAGGCCGCGCGCGGTGTGGTCAAGGCGCGCTTCGAGGCCTTCGGCTGTGCCGGCATGGCCTCGAAGATCAAGCCCATCGCGCCGGAAGCCATGGCCGCGCGGTACGTCTGAACTATTTTTTATCCACCTCAAAGGAGACAAGCATGAAACCCATCCACATCACCTTGGCCATCGCGGCGCTGGGCGCGGCCCCGGCCTTCGCGAACAAGGAACTGGCCAGCAAGAGCTCCTGCATGGCCTGCCACGCCGTCGACCGCAAGATGGTCGGCCCGTCCTTCCAGGATGTGGCCAGGAAGTATGGCGGCCAGAAGGATGCCGAAGCCATGCTGGCGGGCAGCATCAAGAAGGGCGGGGCCGGCAAGTGGGGGCCGGTGCCCATGCCGGCGCAGGCGGCCTTGAGCGAGGCCGATGCCAGGACCCTGGCGGGCTGGGTGCTGGCCGGCGCGAAGTAAACGCCAGCGGCGCAAGGTCGATCCGGGCCGCCGGTCCGGGTCAGCTTCTGCGCTGGCGTGCGCGGACCGCCCCGGTTTCCGGCGCCGGGCTTCAGCCGAACTTTTCCAGCAGGCGGGTCGACTTCTCGATTTCCTCGATCGACCGGTCACTGTTTTCTGCGTCGTAGACGGCCTCGATCATCGTGCAGGCCATCATGCGATAGAAGGCCTTGTCCATGGCCTTGCGCGCGGCCGACATCTGCAGCGCCACGTCTTCGCAGCTGCGGCCCTCCTGAATCATCTCCACGAGACCACGGACCTGGCCTTCGATACGGCGCAGGCGGTTGACCACGTCTTTCTGGTGATCGGCGCGGAAGACTGCGGCGGCGTTGGTGGCTTCAGCAGCGGGGGTGGCTGGCTTTCTGGGCATGGCGGCAGTCAATTGGGGCTGGGGAACCAGCAGTGTGCCAGATTCGCCCCGACTTCAGCAGCGGGTCTGTATGCATCACTTATACCCTATACCGTATAGGGTTCATCCCTATGGCCGTGACCCGCTCGCTGCTTCAACATTGCGTCACGCGTCAGTTACCCCCGGGGGTAGTCGGCCGCTCTGGTTTTCATCGACGTTCCACTACTTCAAAAGGATTTCAAGTGAGCTTCATCAAACGATGCATGGGTGGCCTGCTGTTGCTGGCCATGACGGTCCTGGCCACGGGCTGCGGGACGATCAGCACGATCGGCAAGCTGGAGGACGGCGCCGGCGCCGAGGCCAGCCGGATGTGGGACCGTTGGATTGAGGCCGAAGGCGATATCGCCGTGACCACGACCTGGGAGCGCAAGGTCAAGCCCGGGGTGACGATCAACGATCTCGAGCAGGTGCTGACCCAGGTCGCTGCCGAACGAAATATGAAAGGTGTGGGTGATCTGCCGCTGTCCAAGGAACTGGAGGCGCGCACCGGCAAGCCGCAGAAATTCCTCAAGGTCTATTCGTTCTGCACGCCCGACACCGCGCGCGAGATGGTGGACTTCAGCCCGCACATGGCGGCCTATCTGCCCTGCCGCATCACGGTGGTGGAGAGAGATGACGGCCTGTGGATGTACACGCTGAACATGGACATGATGGTTCGCATGGGTCGCAAGTTGCCCTCGCCCCTGAAAGAAAACGCCTGGAAAGTTCGCGACACCATCTGGGAAATGATGGAACGTGGCTCCAAGGGCGAATTCTGAATTTCTTTCCCCCTCGACTCGCAAACATAACAGGAGACATCAGTGAGAAAGCATCAGTTTTTCCGTGACACGGCCATGGTCCTGGCCCTGACTGGTCCGATGACAGCCGCGATGGCCACCAATGGCTACTTCTCGCACGGTTACGGCATGAAGGCCAAGGGCATGGGCGGCGCGGCGGTGGCCTCGACCGACAATGCATTTGCAGGCGCCAACAACCCCGCGGCCGCCGCTTTTGCAGGCGATCGCCTGGATTTGGGCGTGGATGTGTTCATGCCCAAGCGTGGCTTCAGCCGCACCGGCAGCGCCGGTGTGGGTGCAGGCAGCATCGACGTTGCGCAGGACAGTGACAGCAATACCTTCTACGTGCCTGAATTTGGCTACAACCGTGCGGTCAGCGACACCATCGGCGTCGGCCTGGCCGTGTACGGCAACGGGGGTCTGAATACGGAATATGCCGGCGGCAAGATCAATTGCGGCTCCGGTGCGGGCACTGCCAACGCGATGTGCGGTTCCGGCAAGCTGGGCGTCGACATGATGCAGCTGGTGGTGGCGCCGACGTTCGCCTACAAGGTCAACCCCGGCCATTCGGTGGGCGTGTCGCCGCTGCTGGTGCATCAGCAGTTCAAGGCCGATGGCCTGCAGGCCTTCGACAACGCTACTGGTTTTCCGGTCATGACGAGCGCGCAGGGCAGCGTGACCAACAGGGGCTATGACTCCAGCAATGGTTTTGGCGTCCGCCTCGGTTACCTGGGCAAGCTCGGCAATACGCTGAATGTAGGCGCTTCGTACTCGCCCAAGATCAGCATGTCCAAGTTCGACAAGTACAAGGGCCTGTTTGCCGATGGCGGCAACTTCGACATTCCGGAAAACTACACGGCGGGCCTCAGTTTCCAGGCGACGCCGGCGGTCCTGGTTGCCTTCGACTACAGCTTCATCAAGTACAGCGGTGTCCCCTCGGTGGGCAATGCCAGCAACAGTACGGGGCTGCTCGGTACGGCGAACGGCAAGGGCTTCGGCTGGTCCGACATCAACGTGTACAAGCTGGGGCTGGAGTGGCAGCAGTCAGGCAACCTGACGATGCGTGCCGGCGTCAATGTGGGTGATAACCCGGTGAAGGGCCGCGATGTGAGCTTCAACATCATCGCCCCGGGTGTGGTCACGACCCACTACACGCTGGGCGGCACCTACGCCCTGTCCAGGCAATCGGAAGTGACGTTCGCCTATATGTATGCGCCCGAGAACTCGGTTTCCGGCTCCTCGATGTTCAACAGCATCGCCGGCGCCGGTGCAGGTGGCAACGAAACCATCAAGATGTCCCAGCAATCCCTGGGCATCCAGTTCGGCTGGAAGTATTGACCCGCCCGCGAAGGGCCGGGCTGGTCCCGGCCCTTGCTTCTGAACGGGCCGTAGGCGCAGGCGGGAACGGTTGGGTTGCTAGCCGTCCCGGTCTTCGATAACCTATGGCTCATGCACAAATACCTTGCTTTTCCCCTGATGGTCTTCGCTGGCGTCGCAGATTCACAGGTCCCCGCTGTGTTCCAGGGGGCCGACCTCTCTCTGGGCGAGCGGCTGATCGCGGAGAGCAAGTGCGTGGCGTGTCACCAACAGAGGGTGGGCGGTGATGGCACGGCCATCTATCGGCCGGCCGGCCGGATCAACAGTGCGGGCTTTCTGCGTGGCATGGTCGAGCAGTGCAATACGGAGCTCAACCTGGGTTTCTTTCCCGAAGAGGTCACGGCCGTTGCTGCCGTGCTGAACCGGGACCATTACCGTTTCACAAAGTAAAAACCAACCCCCGGGCTTGGGTTGACATACGCGTAAACCCTGAATGATTTCTTCTTTGAAGCCTATATATTCGAACAGGTGAATATTTAGATATATAAAATGAATCGCGAGACGCCACCGAAGACACCGCTGGATG
>JAGWTL010000009.1 GCA_028869035.1 Burkholderiales bacterium
GGCGTCGCGCGGGGCGCCACGGATGCCCTTGCCCACGCGGTCCAGCAGCCGGGCAGCCACCACGGGTTCGACTGCCGTGGCCAGGGCGAACAGCGGCTTGCTCAGCGCGCCCAGGCCATAACCCAGCACGGCCAGTGGCTTGCGCCGGCCCCACCAGTCGCTGATAGCGCCTGAAAAGACCTTGACGATCAGTGCGGTGGCCTCGGCGGCGCCTTCGAGCAGCCCCACCAGCAGCATGCTTGCGCCCAGGCCGGTGACCAGGAAGACCGGGAGCAGGCTGTGGATCAGCTCGGAGGAGATGTCCATCAGCAGGCTGACGAAACCCAGCGCCCAGATGCCGGCGGGCATGCGTGGGGAAGGGGTCGGTTCAGGCATGGGTGCCTGAAGGTGAGCGCTCAGGCGACGACGACGGGTGCCCCGGCGCCGCGTGCGGCAATGGTGCCGATTTCGTAGACCTGCTCGCCCAGGCCGCGCAGAGTCCGGGCGGTGGCGGCAGCCTGAGCCGCTTCGACGACAACGACCATGCCGATGCCATTGTTGAAGGTGCGGTTCATTTCGAAGTCGCCGATGCCGGCGGTCTTCTGCAGCCAGGCGAAGAGCTCGGTCTGCGGCCAACTGCCCTTCTTCAGATGGGCGGCCGTGCCTTCGGGCAGCACGCGCGGGATGTTTTCCAGCAGGCCGCCGCCGGTGATGTGGGCCAGGGCCTTGATCGGGTGCTGCGCCAGGGCGGCCAGCACGTTCTTTACGTAAAGGCGGGTGGGCTCCATGACGGCCTGCTTGAAGGGCTTGCCGTCCAGCGTGGCGGGCAGGCTGCCGACGGCGCGTTCGATGCACTTGCGCACCAGGGAGAAGCCGTTGGAATGCACGCCGCTGGAGGCCAGGCCCAGCACCACGTCACCCGGCTTCACGTCCTGGCCGGTCAGAATCTTCGATTTCTCGACCGCACCGACGCAAAAGCCGGCCAGGTCGTATTCACCGTCCGGGTACATGCCCGGCATTTCGGCGGTTTCACCACCGATCAGGGCGCAGCCGGAGAGTTCACAGCCCCTGGCGATGCCACCCACGACGCTTGCTGCCGTGTCCACGTGCAGCTTGCCGCAGGCGAAGTAGTCGAGGAAAAACAGGGGCTCGGCACCCTGCACCAGCACGTCGTTGACGCTCATCGCCACCAGGTCGATGCCCACGGTGTCGTGCATATTCCATTCGAAAGCCAGCTTGAGCTTGGTGCCCACGCCGTCGGTGCCCGAGACCAGCACAGGCTCCTTGTAGCGTTTGGGCACTTCGAACAGGGCGCCGAAGCCGCCGATGCCGGCCAGCACGCCCTCGCGCATGGTTTTCCTGGCCAGGGGCTTGATGCGTTCGACCAGCGCGTCACCGGCATCGATGTCGACGCCGGCGTCTTTGTAAGACAGGGGGAGGGGGGTCTTGGAGGTGCTCATGAGGTAGTGCCGGACTTGGCCTGGGCCAAGCCCGATAGAATTTGCACAGATTTTAAGGGTTTGCATTGGCCAGTCCCGGCCCCCGTCGTTTTTTCATGTCCCTGACCATCTCCCAAAAAAGTGTCCTCGCCTGGAGCGCCGCGACCGGTGTGCTGGCGCTGGCGCTCTGGCTGCTGGGCCCGGTACTGACGCCCTTTGTCGTGGCGGCCGTGCTGGCCTATGCGCTGACCCCCCTGGTGGACCGCCTGGACGCCCTGGCGCGCGGCCGCCTGCCGCGCCTGCTGGCGGTGCTGCTGGTGGAACTGCTGCTGATACTGGTCGTCCTGGGGCTGCTCCTCCTGCTGGTGCCTGTGCTCACACGCGAATGGCCCCTCTTGCGTGAGCAGTTGCCCCAACTGCTGGATCGGCTCAATACTGGCGCCCAGCCCTTGCTGGCCCAACTGGGTCTGAAGCTGAGTTTCGATATGGCCGGCCTCAAGCCTGCGCTCATGAAATACCTGAATGCCAACATGGCGGACGCCCTCGGCTCGGTGCTGGCTTCACTCAAGATCGGCGGCAGCGTGGCGCTGGCGGTGCTGGGCAATCTGATCCTTATTCCCGTGGCCCTGTTCTATCTGCTGCTGGACTGGAAAGTCCTGGTGCGGCGCGTGACCGATCTGGTGCCCAGGCATCTGCGCGGCAGCTACGACAGTTTTGTGGCCGAAGCCGATGAAGTGCTGGGCCAGTACCTGCGTGGACAACTGCTGGTCATGCTTATCCTGGCGGCGTACTACAGCGTGGCGCTGAGCTTCTTCGGTCTGGACCTGGCCCTGCCCATCGGTGTCTTCACGGGCCTGGCCATCTTCGTACCCTATGTGGGCTTCGGCCTGGGCCTGCTGCTGGCCGTGCTGGCTGGTCTGCTGGAATTCGGCGGCGACGGCGGCTTGAGTCGCGTGGCCCTGATGGTGGGCGTGGTTTACGGCCTGGGCCAGCTGACTGAGAGCCTGTACCTGACGCCGCGGCTGCTGGGCGAGCGCATCGGTCTGCACCCGCTGGCGGTGATCTTTGCCCTGCTGGCCTTTGGTCAGATCTTCGGTTTCGTCGGCATTCTGGTCGCTTTGCCGGTCAGCGCCGTGCTGCTGGTGGCGATCAGGCGCCTGCGGCAGCGCTACCTGAGCAGCAGCGTGTACCGGGGATGAAACAGATCGCGCTGGACATCGGGCTGGGCAGCGGCCCGACCCTGGGCAATTTCATGGCGGGTCCCAACGAAGCCGTGCTGCGCCATCTCCATCTGTGGGTCGGTGACGGTTCCAGCGCAGCCCTGCGCTCGCCCGTGCCCACCTATCTCTGGGGGGCTTCGGGCAGTGGCAAGACCCATCTGCTCAAGGCCGTGCGCGAAGCACTGCGTGAGCAGGGGGCCACGGTGGGCTGGCTTGATGCCTCGGTGGCCGAGCCACTCCCTTTTGACGAGCGTTGGGCCGCCGTGCTGCTGGATGATGTGCAGATGTATACCGCCGTGCAGCAGCACGCGGCCTTCAACTGGTTCGTGCATGCGCAGACCGGCCAGCAGTGGGTGCTGGCCGCCGGCGAGACACCACCGGCCGATCTCAAGCTGCGCGAGGACCTGCGCACGCGCCTGGGCTGGGGGCATGTCTACAGCCTGCAGGTGCTCAGCGAGGCGGAGCGCCGCGCCGTGCTGCGCCAGGCGGCTGACGCGCGCGGCATCTTCCTGGCCGACGAAGTCATGGACTACATGCTCACGCGTTTCAGCCGCGACTTGGGGCACCTGATGCGGTTGCTCGACCACCTGGACGGCTACGCCTTGCAGACCCAGCGCGCCATCACGATCCCGCTGATCAAGGCGATGCTTCAAGAGATATGACCCACAAGACCAAGCTGGCCCTGTTCGACCTGGACCACACCCTGCTGCCCATCGACTCCGACTACGCCTGGGGCACCTTCACCACCACCATCGGCTGGACCGACCCGGTGGCGTTCGCGCGGCGTAACGACGAGTTCTATACGCATTACCAGGCCGGCACACTGGACGTGCACGACTATGTGCGCTTCGCCACCGAAGCTGCGCGCCTCAAGGGGCCCGAGGTAGCATTGGCGGCGCGCGAGCGCTTCATGCGTGAGGTGATTGCCCCGGCGATCCGTCCGCAGGCCGTCGAGCTGGTGCGCCGGCACAGAGAAGCGGGCGACGAGGTGCTCATCATCACGGCCACCAACGAGTTCGTCACCCGCCCGATCGCCGAGGCCTTTGGTGTGCAGCAGCTCATTGCCGTCGAGCTCGAGCGCGACGCCGGCGGCTGGATCACCGGCGAGATCCGCGGCACGCCCTCCTTCCGCGAGGGCAAGGTGTTGCGCTTCGGTGAGTGGCTGGCAGCGCGCGGGCTCAAACGCCATGAGGCCGAAGTGACTTTCTACTCCGATTCGGTCAACGACCTGCCCCTGATGGACAATGCGGACTGTCCGGTGGCCACCAACCCCGACGACCGCCTGCGCGCCCTGGCTCTGGAGCGCGGCTGGCGGGTACTGGAACTATTCAACCAATGATCAAGAAAATCATCAACAGGCTGCTGGGCAAGGCGGATGCGCCCCAGCCGGCTTTCGGCAAACGACGCGAATTCAGCGCGGCCGAACACGGCATCGACCCGACCCTGGTCGATAAGCGTGCGCTGGACGTGGTGCAGACCCTGCAGGACGCCGGCTACGGGGCCTACATCGTGGGTGGCGCCGTGCGCGACCTGCTGCTGGGCCTGCGGCCCAAGGACTTCGACGTGGCCACCGACGCCACGCCCGAGCAGGTCAAGGGCCTGTTCCGCCGCGCTTTCATCATCGGACGGCGCTTTCGCATCGTGCACGTGGTCTATGGCCGCGGGCGCGAGCACGAGGTGATCGAGGTCTCCACCTTCCGCGCTTACATGGACAACGCGGCGGCCGAGCAGGTGGCGGGCAACGAGCGCACCAGCAAGAGCGAGCTGGCCGGCATGAAACACGCGGTCGATTCCAGCGGACGCGTGCTGCGTGACAACGTCTGGGGCCCGCAGGACGAGGACGCCGCGCGGCGCGACTTCACCATCAACGCCATGTACTACGACCCCGAGACGCAGGTCGTGGTCGATTACCACGGCGGTATCCAGGACGCTCAGCGCCGCGTGCTGCGCATGATCGGCGACCCGGCCACGCGTTACCGCGAGGACCCGGTGCGCATCATCCGCGCCGTGCGTTTTGCCGCCAAGCTCAGCGCCGTAGGTTTCAAGTTCGAAGCCAGGACCGCCAAGCCGCTCAAGGAAATGCGGGACCTGCTGGCCGACGTGCCGCAGAGCCGCCTGTTCGACGAGATGCTCAAGCTGCTGCAGACCGGGCACGCCCTGGCCACGGTGGAGCAGCTCAAGAAACTGGGGCTGGACCGCGGCATCTATCCGCTGCTGGACCTGGTGGTCGAGCGCGCGGCCGAGCCCTTTGTGAAGGCCGCGCTGGAAGACACCGACCGCCGGGTCGGCGAGGGCAAACCGGTGGCGCCCAGCTTCCTGCTGGCCTGCGTGCTCTGGTCCGACGTGCGCGACGGCTGGGCCCGGCGCATCAAGCAGCGCCAGCATGCGCACCCGGCCCTGCAGGATGCGATCGACGATGTTTTCAATGCCCGCATCGGCGACGTCTCGGGCCGTGGCAAGCTGGCCGCCGACATGCGCGAGATCTGGGTGATGCAGCCGCGCTTCGACAAGCGTGTAGGCAGCGCACCCTACGGCCTGGCCGAGCAGCCGCGTTTTCGCGCCGGCTTCGACTTCATGCGCCTGCGCGCCGACATCGGCGAGATCGACGTGGTGCTGGCCGACTGGTGGCAGGAGTTCAGCACGGGGGACGACAACCTGCGCCAGGACCTGATGGACCAGGCGCGCGAGGAGCAGGTGCGTCAGCGTGCGCAGGCCCCGCGCCAGCCCGTCGCACGCTCGACCGGCGCCGAACCCGAGACGCTTGCCGAGGACGGCGCCGCGCCCAAGAAGCGTCGCCGGCGCCGGCGTTCAGGCGCCAAGAAATCCGGCGATGGCGCGCCGGACACCGGGGCGTGAACACGGCCCCCGGCGCTCCGGTGACGGCCTATGTCGCGCTGGGGGCCAATCTGGGGGATGCGCAGGCGGCCTTGCGCCAGGCGCTGAACGACCTGGCAAGCTTGCCGCGCACGCAGGTCCTGCGTGCCTCTTCCATGTATCGCAGCGCACCGGTCGATTCGTCGGGGCCGGACTATGTCAATGCCGTGGCCGAGTTGTCCACGGTGTTGGGTCCCTATGAGCTGCTGGCCGGGCTGCAGCGCCTGGAACAGGCCGCCGGCCGCGAGCGACCCTGGCATAACGCCCCGCGCACGCTGGACCTGGACATCCTGCTCTACGGTGAACTGCGCCAGGACGATCCGGTGCTGACCTTGCCGCATCCACGCATGGGAGAGCGTGCTTTTGTGCTCCTGCCCCTGGCGGAAATTGCCCCGGCCCTCGTCAGTCCTGCCCAGTTGCTGAAGGTCGAAAAGCAGGTGATTTCGCGCATGGCAAGCCTGTGACGCAGCGCAGGGTGCTGCACTAAAATGAAACCATCATCCATCGGCATACAACGATGAACTTCAGAAACCTGCATGTGGCGACCAAGCTCTGGCTGGGAGTTGCCGTCATCATCATTTCCCTCACGGTCTTGATTGCTTTCGCCGCCCTGCGTTCGGCTCGTCTGCAGGCCGAAAGCGAAACGACCTTGCGTGCGCTCAACAACCGGGTCAACCTGGCCAGCAGCTGGGCCGGCCTGACCGAGGCCAACGCGGCCCGTACGGTGGCCATGATCCTGACTTTCGACCCGGGTGTCGAGGCCCGCATGGGGGATGACATCAAGGCCACCACGGCCCGGATTTCCAAGGCCCAGCAAGTGATCGAGGCCATGGACCTGAGCGCCGGGGAAAAGGCGCAGATGGACAAGATCGCGGAAAAGCGCAAGTCCATGATCGATGTGCGCAATCTGGCGCAGAAGGCCAAGGCTTCGGGCGACAGCGAGGGGGCCCAGAAAATCGTGAACGAGCAGTACATGCCGTCGGTCCACGCCTATGTGGCCACCCTGCGCGAACTGGTGGACCAGGAGGAACGCACCGAGCAGCAATATTCTGAAGAAGTCTCCGCCGCGCGCGGCCTGACGATCAAGATCGCCGGTGGCGCCATTGTCATCATCCTGGCGGCCATCCTGGCGGGGGCGGCGGTGCTGATCCGCTCCATCCGCGAGCCCCTGCGCGAGGCCAACGAGCTGGCCTCGCGGATCGCCCAGGGTGACCTGAGCGCGCGCATCGACACCTCGCGCGGCGACGAGTTCGGTGATCTCATGAAGTCACTGGCGCGCATGAACGAGGCGCTGGCGCAGATGGTGCAGCAGGTGCGCCAGAGCACCGACGGCATCGCCATCGCCAGTGCCGAGATCGCCACCGGCAACCACGATCTCTCGGTGCGCACCGAGCAGACCTCCAGCGATCTGCAGTCCACGGCCTCGGCCATGGAAGAGCTGACCAGCACGGTGTCCCACAGCGCCGACAACGCGCGCCAGGCTTCGCAACTGGCCTCCAGCGCTTCCAGCGTGGCTCAAAAGGGCGGCGCCATGGTGCAGGAGGTGGTGAGCACCATGGACGAGATCAACGCCAGCAGCAAGAAGATCAGGGACATCATCGGCGTGATCGACGGCATCGCTTTCCAGACCAATATCCTGGCGCTCAACGCCGCGGTGGAAGCCGCGCGCGCCGGGGAGCAGGGCCGTGGTTTTGCCGTGGTGGCCAGCGAGGTGCGTTCGCTGGCCGGACGCAGCGCCGAAGCGGCCAAGGAGATCAAGGCCCTGATCAGCACCTCGGTGCAAAAGGTCGATTCCGGCGCCCAACTGGTCGGTCAGGCCGGCGACACCATGAACGAGATCGTGCAGTCGGTGCGCCGTGTGGCCGACGTGATCGGTGAAATCACCGCGGCCGCCGGCGAGCAGAGCACCGGCATCGCCCAGGTCAACACCTCCATCGCCAACCTCGACCAGATGACGCAGCAGAACGCCGCGCTGGTCGAGCAGAGCGCCGCCGCCGCCCAAAGCATGCGCGAACAGGCCGACCAGCTGGCCCGGGCCGTGGCAGTGTTCAAGCTGGCAGCAGCCCAGACGGCGGTGGCCACGGTGCCGCGCTCGGCGCCGGACAGCCGCCCCAAGCCGCAGGCTGTGACCCGTCCCGCCGCCGCCAAGCCCGTAGCGACCAAGGCGCCCGCTTTGGCTGCAGCCAGGTCAGCGGCGCCCGCCGCCCGGGCCAAGGTCGGCAACGATTCGGACTGGGAAAGCTTCTGACGCTGCCGTTCTGTCCGCGCCGCAAAGGGCCTGCACCGCAGGCCCTTTTTCATGAGAGACCGTGAACAGGCTCTCAGTCCACCTCGGCGATCAGCTCGATCTCCACGCAGGCGCCCAGGGGGATCTGCGCCACGCCGAAGGCGCTGCGCGCATGCGCGCCCTGGGGGCCGAAGACTTCGCCCAGCAGTTCGCTGGCGCCATTGGTCACCAGGTGCTGCTCGGTGTAATCGGGCGTGGAGTTCACCAGGGACATCACCTTGACGATGCGCCTGACGCGCTTGAGGTCACCCACGGCGGCCTGCAGCGTGCCCATGAGGTCGATGGCCACGGCGCGCGCGGCGGCCTTGCCCTCTTCGGTCGTCATGGTCTTGCCGAGCTGACCGACCCAGGGCCTGCCGTCCTGCTTGGCGATGTGGCCGCTCAGGAAGACCAGCTTGCCGGTCTGCACATAGGGAACATAGGCGGCGGCCGGCGTGGCCACCGGGGGCAGGGTGATGTCGAGCTGCTTGAGTTTGTCGTTGATGTTCATGGGGACTCCTGGTCAGGGGAAACGGCAAAGCGCGTCATTGTCGGGTATTGTTGCAGTGAACCATGAAGAACCCCTTTGCCAACCTGCCCCGTGACAGCCGCGACACCCTGTTCCTGCTGGTCGTGATCGCCTGGGTCCTGCTGCCGCATGCCGGTCACCTGCCCTGGTGGTGCAGCGCCATGGCCGCGGGCATGCTGCTCTGGCGTGGCTGGCTGGCCTTCACGCTGCGTCCGCTGCCGGGCCGATGGTGGCTGCTGGCGGCCCTGGTGCTGACCGTGGGCGCGACCTGGGCCACGCACCGCACCCTGCTGGGCCGCGACGCCGGCGTCACGCTGATCGTGGTGCTGCTGGCGCTCAAGACCCTGGAGCTGCGTGCGCGGCGCGATGCCTTCGTGGTCTTTTTCCTCGGCTTCTTCACGATGCTGACGAATTTCTTCTACTCGCAGTCGCTGCCCACGGCCGCCGCCATGCTGCTGGGCCTCATGGGCCTGCTGACCGCGCTGGTCAACAGCCACATGCCGGCGGGCCGGCCTTCGCTGTGGCAGTCGGCGCGCATGGCCACGCGCATGACGCTGCTGGGCGCACCCATCATGGTGCTGCTGTTCCTGCTCTTTCCGCGTCTGTCGCCCTTGTGGGGCACGCCGGGCGACGCCCTGAGCGGGCGCAGCGGCCTGTCGCAGCGCATGCAGGTGGGCAATATCGCCAGCCTGGCGCTGGACGACAGCGTGGCCCTGCGCCTGCGTTTCGAGGAAGGTTCCCCGCAACCGCCACAGGGCACGCTGTATTTCCGCGGGCCGGTGTTGTCCACCTTTGACGGGCGCGAATGGTTGCCCCTGCAGGCCACCTTCCCGCTCTCCATGCAACCGCGTGCCGATCTTGAAGTGCGCGGCCCGCCGCTGCGTTATGAGGTCACGCTGGAGCCGCACAACCGTCCCTGGTTGCTGACGCTGGACGCCACGGCCACCGCGCCCGTGCTGCCAGACGACATGCAAGCGCGCATGAGCGAGGAGCTGCAGTGGCGCGCCAACGGGCCCGTCAACGACCTCTTGCGTTACCGCGCCCAGAGCCATACCGATTTCCGCCACGGCCCCCAGCGCATGCTGGCCAGTCTGCAGGACTACACGGCCCTGCCGCGCGGTTTCAACCCGCGCACCCTGCAGTGGGCGATGGAGCTCAGCCGTGAAACCGGCAACGACCCGGCGGCGCTGATCGACCGCGTTCTGAACCATCTGCGCACGGGGGGCTACACCTACACCCTGGAGCCGGGCGAATACGGCCAGCACACGGCCGACGAGTTCTGGTTCGATCGCAAGCTGGGCTTCTGCGAGCACATGGCCTCGGCCTTTGTCGTGGTGATGCGCGCGGCCGGCATCCCGGCGCGCATCGTCACCGGCTACCAGGGCGGTGAGCGCAACACCGTCGACAACTTCTGGGTGGTGCGCCAGAGCGATGCCCATGCCTGGACCGAAGTCTGGCTGGCCGGCCAGGGCTGGTTGCGCGTGGACCCGACGGCAGCGGTCTCGCCCGGGCGCATCGGTTCCTTGCAGCGGCTGGTCGCGCCGCGCGGTGCCGTCGCCACGGCTGTGGGGACGGTGGTCGGCCCCAATCTCATGCAGAGCGTGCGGGCCCTGTGGGAGGCGGTCAACAATGCCTGGAACCAGCGTGTGCTGAACTACACGCAGAGCCGTCAGCTCAACCTCCTGCGCGCGCTGGGTTTCGACGCCCCGAGCTGGGAGGACCTGGGTTATCTGCTGCTGGGCGCCCTGGTCACGGCCAGCCTGGGCGGCGCGCTCTGGACGCGCTGGGAGCGTCGGCGCCAGGACCCCTGGCTGCGCCTGCTCGAGCACGTGCGCCGTCAGCTGGCGCGCGCCGGGCTGCCCCTGGGTGCGGCGGTGACGCCACGCGAGATGGCGGTTCGGCTGGCGCAAACGCATGATCCCAAGGACAATCGGGTGCTGGCCATCCAGGTCTGGTTGCGGCGCTACGAGGCGTTGCGTTATGCGCCACGCAGCGGGCGCAGCAGCGCCGGCGACCTGGCGACCCTGCGACGCGAACTGAAAGAACTGAGTTGGCCCACGTGAGCAAACGACATCCGACTTTCCTGCTGCTGACGGCCCTGCTGTTCCTGCTCTCCTGCCTGCTGCCTACGCAGGCCGCTGCGACCAAGAAACCCCGCCTCAAACGGGTGCAGGACATGGGCGTCACCCTGATCGAAGGCAGCGGCCCGGCCTATGCCGGCCGTCCCGAGGCCACGGCCCTGGCCGACGAGATCGCCGAGCGCCATGGCCTGGATCGCAAATGGGTGCGCCGCACCCTGGGCAAGGCCCGCTACGTGCCGCAGCTGGCCAAGCTCGTGGTGCCGCCGCCGGTGACGGCGCCACGCAACTGGCAGCAGTACCGCAGTCGTTTTCTGGAAACCGAGCGGATCCAGGCGGGCGTGGCCTTCTGGCAGGCCCACCGCGAACTTCTGGATCGGGCCGGTGCCACCTATGGCGTGCCGGCCGAGATCATCATCGGCATCATCGGCGTGGAGACCTACTATGGCCGTCACATCGGCCGCTACCGCGTGATCGACGTCCTGGCCACGCTGGCCCTGGACTTTCCGCAGGAGCATCCCCGCGCGGCGCAGCGCGCGGCCTTCTTTCGCGCCGAACTTGGCGAGTTCCTGAAACTGCGCCAGCAGGCCGGCACCGATCCCTTCAAGGCGCGTGGCAGTTATGCGGGCGCCATGGGCATCCCGCAGTTCATGCCGTCGAGCTGGGCGCGCCACGCTGTGGATTTCGACGGGGACGGCCGCGTGGACCTGGTCGACAGCGCGGCCGATGCCATCGGTTCGGTCGCCAGTTATTTCAAGGCCCACCGCTGGCAGCCCGGCATGCCCACCCACTACCCGGTGGATTTCGACTACGAGCGCCTGGACATGCCGGCCTTGCTTGCGCCCGACATCAAGCCGACCTTTGCGGTCGAGCAGTTCACGGCCAAGGGCATCCTGCTGGGCGCTGCGGGCCGCCAGCACGCGGGTCCTCTGGCCCTGGTCGAGCTGCAGAACGGTGACTACTCGCCCATCTACGTGGCCGGCACCGAGAACTTCTACGCCATCACGCGCTACAACTGGAGCAGCTACTACGCGCTGGCCGTGATCGAACTGGGCCAGGCCGTGGCGACCGCACGGCAGGCTGGCCTGACCCAGGCTCAGGCCAGCACCACGGCCTCGAACATCGGGTGCAGCGTATCGATCCAGAGATCGACCTCAGACTCGCCGATCTGCAGGTAACTCAGGCAGGCCGGACCAAAGCGCGTCCACTCGGTCTGCGCCTGCACGCCTTCGTAATCGGCCACCAGATGCTCGGCCACAGCGGCCAGCGCCACCAGGTTGCGCACCCCCGCCGGAATCGAGCTCACGCGCAGCACGGTGAAGTCGTGGTGCAGGCGGATGGCAAAGGCGATCACCGGCGGCAGAAACCAGGTGCGCGCCACGATGGCGCCCACCACCGCATGGTCGGTGCGGTGCACGGCGTTTTCGGTCTCGGTGAAGCTGCGGTCCTGCCGTGCCATGGCCTCGGCCAGGGTGCCGGCGTAACCGCGCACGCCCTGCAGCATGACGGGAATGCCCACGTGCATGAAAAGCCCGCAGGTCTGGGCCACCTCGGCGTCCACGCCGTAAAGCTGGCGGGCCATATAGGCCATGGCCAGCGAGCGGCGGGTCGAGGTTTCCCAGAAATGCTCGACCAGCGGTGAGTTGACGCGTATGGTGCTGCGCGCCAGGAAACCGGTCAGGATGGCCGCCGCCTGGCCCAGGCCCAGCATGGTCACGGCTTCGGCCACGGTGTTGGCGGGACGGGCGCGGGAATACAGGGGGCTGTTGGCCATGCGCATGAGCGCGGCGGCCATGGCCACGTCGCTGCCGGCGATGCGCGTGACCTCGGCCGGGTCCGGGTCGGTCTGGCGCATCTCCAGCTGCAGGGCCGTGAGCAGTTCGGGGCAGGGCGGGATGACGATGTCACGCACGGGTCCTTCCGATCTGGCCTGATCGAGTTCCCGGTCGACGTCCGTCACTTGCAAACCCATGGTGACTCCTGTCCGCCCCATTATCCGCAGAAAACACCGGATGGCCTTGCGTTGCTGCAAGTTCCGGATGCTTCAGTGCGTGGCCTGAGGGCGGTGCTGCCAGTAGCGGGCCTGCATCTCGCGCTGGCAGCGGGTCTGCCGTGGCTGCTCCGAGCCCCAGCGGGCGGCGCCACACTGCGCCGAGTTGAGGACCTGCACACCGCGTTCCTCATAACGCGCCGTCACCTCGGCTGCCGGGTGGCCGAAGCGGTTGCGGTAGCCGGCCTGCACCAGGGCCGTATGGGGCGCCACCGCGTCCAGGAAGGCGGCCGTGCTGGAGGTCTTGCTGCCGTGGTGGGGCACCAGCAGCCAGTCGGCGCGCAGGGCGGCGCCTTCCTGCACCAGCCGGGCCTCCTGCGCCTTCTCGATGTCGCCTGCGAGCAGCGCGGTCTGCAGGCCATTGCTGATGCGCAGCACGCAGGACAGGGCATTGCTGCGCCGCGCCCGGCCATAGTCTCCGGCCGGCGGGTGCAGCACTTCGAAATGCACACCGTCCCAGTCCCAGACCTGGCCGGCCATGCAACGGCGGCTGCGGCGCAGGGTTTGCAGCTCGTGCGCGTCCTCCAGCGAACTCAGCAGGTCTGCGTCCGGCTGGGCCGACAGCACCGCCACGCCGCCGCCGGTGTGGTCGCTGTCGCGGTGGCTCAGCACCAGGCGGTCCAGCCGCACATCCAGGGCGCGCAGCAAGGGCACCAGCACGCGCTGACCGGCGTCGCTGTCGTTGGCGTAACGCGGCCCGGCGTCGTAGAGCAGGGCGTGCCCGGCGGTGCGCACCAGCACGGCATTGCCCTGACCGATGTCGACCGCCAGCAAATCGAACTGCCCTGGCGCCGGGCGTGGCGCCTGCCAAAGGAGCACGGGCAGCAGCAGCGGCAGGCCGGCAAAACGCATGGCCCAGGGCAGACGCAGCACCAGCAGCAGGCCGCCCAGCACACCGGCCACACCGGCCCACAGCGGCGCCTGGGCCACCGAGAACGTGGCCAGCGGCAGTGAGGCCAGACCGCCCAGCGCCCAGCCCAGCCACTGAACGGTCTGCGCCGCCGCATCCCACAGCGGCGCCCACAGCAGGCCCAGCAGGGACAGGGGTGTGACCAGCAGCGTGACCCAGGGGATGGCCAGCACATTGGCCAGCAGGCTGACCAGCGAGACCTGGCCGAAGAGCAGCAGGGTCAGCGGGGCCAGCGCCAGGGTGATCAGCCACTGTTCGCGCAGCAGGCCCCACAGGTGCTGTCGCAGCGTGCGGGGTGCTTCCGGCGTTTCACGACCGGCACCGGCGAACAGCACGCCCACGGCCACGAAGCTGAGCCAGAAACCGGCCTGCAGCAGGGCCCAGGGGTCGGCTGCCAGCACCACGGCCGCCGCGAGCAGCCAGAGCTGCGGCCAGGGCCAGCGCCGGGCCGACAGGCGCAGCAATGTCACCGTGGCGAGCATGAGCACCGTGCGCTGCGCCGGCACGCCCCAACCGCTGAAGAGGGCATAGCTTGCGGCCAGCAGCAGGCCGCCCAGCAGGCCTGCATGCTGCGCCGGGAAGGCCAGGCACAGGCGCGGCGAGGTACGCCAGAGCGCGCGCAGCAGCAGCGCGGCCAGCCAGGCAAAGAGCGTGATGTGCAGGCCCGAGATGCTCATGAGGTGGGCCACGCCGGTGGCGCGAAAGACGTCCCAGTCGCTGCGCGTGATGGCCTGCTGGTCGCCCGTGACCAGCGCGGCCACGATGCCCATGGCGCGGGCCTGTGCTTCTTCGGTCGGGCTGCCGCTCACGACAGGCGCGCGCTGCTGGATCGCGTCGCGCACCTGCTGGCGTGCCCATTCCACCGGGTGTTTCCCGCTCTGTTCGATCAACCGGGGTTGCGGATCGCGTCTGCCGGTACGCACATACCCCGTGGCCTGCAGGCCCTGTTCCCAGAGCCAGAGTTCGAAGTCGAAGCCATGCGGGTTGCGCGCGCCGTGCGGCGCGCGCAAGCGCACCGTGAACTGCCAACGCTCGCCAGCCTGCAAGGCCGGCGCCACCTGCGTGGGCTCCAGCAGCGCACCGTCCTCGTTGCGCCAGCTGCCGTACCAGCTCAGGTAGAGCTGCGGCGGGATCTGCACGGTCTGGCCCTCTTGCGTTGCGCTTTCCACGGTGTAGCGGAAGCGGGTGCTGTTCTCGCCGAACTGCGGCATGGCGCTGATGCGGCCGGTGACACGGACGTCCTGGCCTTCCAGTGCGGGGTCCAGCGCCTGCTGCTGGAAGTGCAGGGCGCGCAGGCCGGTGCTGGCATGAGCCAGCAGGGCCGTGGCGACGAAGATGAAGAGCAGCCTGGCTGGCTGCTGGTGCAGCCTGTTCAGTACGAGAAACAAGGCGAGTGCAGCGGCGATCAGCAGGCCGTAGTGGGCGGCGGGCCAGAGTTCGCTTTGCTGCAGTTGCAGGGCCAGGCCGCTGATCCAGCCCAGGAGGGCGGGGGTCAGGAGTCTGGCTTTGCTCTGGGTTTGGCTTTGCGGCATGGCTCCATGCTAATGGGTACCGTGTGGCTTTTGTCGTTGCGTTGCAGCTTGCGTGGCTTTGCCGGGTCTCGCCCCGGCGGGCGAGGTACTTTTCTTTGCTTCGCGAAGCAAGAGAAAGTGAGTGCGCTGCCGGGCGCACATCCCGGCAATGCCTCACTTGTCAGGCCATATGTCAGAACAGCAAAGTCAGTACAAAGCCAACGCTTCCAGACATCGCCTCTTGTGCATCTCCCCCTGCTCCGGCGGCAACTCCAGCCCGGGCAGACGCAAGCCGTAATCCAGCTCCTGCGCCTCCGCCAACAAGACCCAGGCGCACAGCCGTGACAGGCGTTGCTCCAGCGAGGCGCCCTGGGTTTCGGCCAGGTCCAGCCAGAGCTGGAAGTGCTGGGCCTGCAGGCTGTCGCGGCTGACCAGTTCGTCGGTCTTGGCGGCTTTTTTCCAGACGATGCTCTTGAGCGGGTCGCCGCGGCGGTAGGGGCGCACGCCGTCGAACTCACTGCTGGCCACATGGCGCGCGGCGCTGCCGCCGTGGCTGTGGGCCTGCCCCTCGGGCAGCGCGGGGGGCGAAGGTTCGGCCTGCGGGTAGACCAGCACGCTGGCGGCCGGTCGCCACAAAGTCCAGACGCGGAAGATGCCCAGGGGAAAACGCGTTTCGGCCGTGAGCAGAGGCACCCTGTGCTGGCCGCGTGACAGACCGGGCAAGACCAGTTCGGTGTCGGTGCTGCCCTGGCCGGGCACGTCGCACCAGACCCAGGGGGCGTGCAGATCTTCGCCATAAACGCGCAGACCGATGCCGTAACGCGGTTCGCTGCGCGCGTTGTGCAGGCTGATGCGCAGTTTGCTGGGCGCGTCGGCGTGATGGGCCTCGACGGGGTGCAGCACCAGGGTGAGGCCGCGCAGCGTGCCGTGCGAGATGTAGGTGCTGACGATGGCGCTGCCGCCCAGCAGGAAAGTCAGCAGGTAGCCCAGGTTGAGCTGGTAGTTGATGGAGGCCACCAGTAACACCAGCAGGGTGCCGGCCAGCATGAAACCGGCGCGTGTGGGCAGGATGTAGACGTTGCGCTGCGTCAGCGTGAGCGTGTCGCTTTGGGGCAGGCGGGCCTGCCACCAGCGGCGAAATCTTGTACGCACGATGACCGCCGGGTTCCATGCACGGGCCACCGTGGAACCGGCTTCGCCGGGCCTCTGGTGGCGCCCCCTTGAGGGGGAGGCGCCGGAGGCGCTTCGGGGGTGGGTCATGACGTCAGGGCAGGGGCACGGCTTCCAGCATGGCGCGCACCTGCTCCAGCGGGCCGCGGCCGGCGCTGGCCACGGGCACCAGGCGGTGGGCCGTGGTCTGCGGCAGGATGGCCTGCAGGTCGTCGGGGGCCACGTAGTCGCGCCCGCTCAGCAGGGCCTGGGCCTTGGCGGCGCGCAGCACGGCCAGGCCCGCGCGGGGCGAGAGGCCTTGCACGAACCAGCGGCCGTTGCGGGTGGCGGCGATCAGGTCCTGCAGATAGTCCAGCAAAGGCGGGGCGGCATGCACGGCCTGCACCTGCTGTTGCAGGGCTTTCAGCTCCTCGGCGCTCAAGAGGCCGGGCAGGCGGTCCACCATCTCGCGCCGGTCGCTGCCCGAGAGCAGCGCGCGTTCGGAAGCGCGGTCCGGGTAACCCAGGGAGATGCGCATCAGGAAGCGGTCCAGTTGCGACTCGGGCAGCGGGTGGGTGCCCAGCTGCTCCTGCGGGTTCTGCGTGGCGATGACGAAGAATGGCTGGGGCAGGGGGCGGGTCTCGCCCTCGATGCTGACCTGCTTCTCTTCCATGGCTTCGAGCAGGGCGCTTTGCGCCTTGGGACTGGCGCGGTTGATCTCGTCGGCCAGCAGCACCTGCGCAAAGATGGGGCCGGGGTGGAAGACAAAGGCGTTCTGGTTGCGGTCGTAGATCGACACACCCGAAAGGTCGCTGGGCATGAGGTCGGCGGTGAACTGCACACGCGAGAACTGCAGGCCGAAACTGCGCGACAGCGCGTGGGCCAGGGTGGTCTTGCCCACGCCGGGCGCGTCCTCGATCAGCAGGTGGCCGCCGGCCAGCAGACAGGCCACGCCGTCCTGGACCTGGGCCGGTTTGCCCACGATCACCGTGTTAAGCTGATCCAGCAATGATTTGAGTTTGGCTTGTGCGTCCATGGCATGACCATAACTGAAATTTACAGGGCCTGTTCACACTGATTTCTCAAGATGCGTTGCGGATCAAAAAAGTCATGCGGTAGGCGTGTGGACGCCGCCGGGGTCGCCCCCGGCCACAGTCCGCGCAACACCCCGCATGGCTTTTTTGGCTGCAACCCGTAGGGAACGGGGTGAAAACAGCGCCACTCGTTGTTGCACTCCTCGCCCAGGCGATCAGCCTGGGCGTCGTCGCGCGCCTAGATTGGCGCTGTTTTCACCCTGTTCGCACTTGAGAAATCAGTGTGAACAGGCCCTAGAGGACGGGCGCCGTCATGAGCAAGACCGGATTTTTTACCCACCGTGACTGTCGCAAGCATGAGATGGGCCCTGGCCATCCCGAATGTCCCGAGCGGCTCGACGCCATCGAGGACCGCCTGCTGGCCAGTGGTGTGGGCGATGCGTTGACACGCAAGGAAGCCCCGTTGGCTTCGCTGGACGAGGTGGAGCTGGCGCACAGCCGCATGCATGTGTCGGCACTGCGCGGCCTGAGCGTTACCCTGATCGAAGAGAGCGAGGCTGGCGGCCCGGGCTACGCCATGATCGATCCGGACACCTCCATGAATGTGCACTCCTGGAACGCCATCCTGCGCGGGGCCGGTGCTGCTTTGGCGGCCACCGATGCCGTGATCGCCGGCGAACTGGAAAACGCCTTCTGCGCGGTGCGCCCGCCTGGTCACCATGCCTGTCGCGACCAGGCCATGGGTTTCTGTTTCATCAACAACGTGGCCACGGCGGCCAAGTACGCGGTGGAACGCCATGGCTTGAAGCGCGTGGCCATCGTGGACTTCGACGTGCACCACGGCAACGGCACCGAGGACATCGTGGCCGGTGACCAGCGCATCCTCATGGTGAGCTTCTACCAGCATCCCTTCTACCCGCACGGCGGTTCGCGTTCGGACGCCGACAACCTGGTCAATGTGCCGGTGCCGGCCTACACCAAGGGCATGGCGGTGCGCGAGCTGATCGAGACGCTATGGATGCCGCGCCTGGAAGCGCACAAGCCCGAGATGATCTTCATCAGCGCCGGCTTTGACGCGCACCGCGAGGACGATCTGGCCCAGCTGGGCCTGGTGGAGGCCGACTACGCCTGGATCACCGAGCGCATGATGGACGTGGCGCGCCGCCACAGCAAGGGACGCATCGTCTCCTGCCTGGAGGGCGGCTACAACCTCAGCGCCCTGGGGCGCAGCGTGGAGGCGCATCTGCGCGCGCTTGCGGATGTCTGATTGAGGACTTGCCGTCTGCCGGCAAACTTGGTCAGGCTGAGCCGGCACATTGCCATGCCTTTGCCTCTTCCTCTACGCTACGGTTCAAACGGGAAGGCAGCGGGAATGGGGCCTTAGCCCGCAGTCATCCAAGGGTTTCCCCTTTCTCATGAGTCGGTGTTTGATCGTATAAATTTGAGCAGAGTGAGTTGTTCATAAAGCTCATTCTTTTCAAACTCAAAGGAGACAAATGAAAAAAATCGCCCTTGCTGTCATGGTCGTCGCTTTAACCGGTTGTGCATCCGTTCAATACGGAGATAAAGCGGCCGAGGTCAATTTAAAGAAATTCCCCACCGTTTCTGGAAAGACTAGCCTTTATGTCTGTCGAGTGAGTGGATTTGTCGCCAGTGGCGTTACTTCCACGGTGCTTGTTGACGGCAAGGACATTGGCAATCTGAAGCCTGAGACTTTTGTGCATGCGGTGCTCGAACCCGGAGAGCACGCCGTTCAACTGGTGCACGACGGAATCAATGGATCAAGTGGTATTCACAAGATTCAAACCAAATCTGATGAGCTTGCCTTCGTATGGGCTGGTGTGACAGGTGGCGGATGGGGCGTCCTGACGGTTGACGATTTCAAGACAAAGCAGGAAGCGTACAACTGCGTTTCGGATGCTGCGTACTCGGTGACCAGTAGGACGAAATGACGGGCCTTGTTGCGGCTCGCTCGGCCGGGCAAGCCGCAACAGTCTATGTCGAGAGAGCTTGTGACTGACGCGAAAAGTCCTGAGCGCTTCATGGAAGCGTAGCTGGGGTGAAACAAGCAAAGCGGTTGCAAATTCCCTTCCGCCCCGAGGGGGCAGATTGGGACGGGTGGGGGTCAGTACCCTGCTCATACGCTCACGGAACCTCGTGACAGGCGGTATCGCTTCCCGATCAGTCACCAGGCGATGTAGGCGTAGCCCTTTTCCTGGTATTCCATGAGGGCAGCCGCCCCCACTTCCTCGATGCGCGCGACGTCGAGCATGTCGGGCTGGGACCAGTTCAGGGAGTGCATGGTGTTGCCACAGGCCACGAACTCCACGCCGTAGGATTCGCTCATGCTCCTGACACGCTGCTGCAATAACGGGGCGACAGGACGCAGCGGCTTTTTGGCCAGCAGATGGATGCCCGGCCCCCAGGCCACCACGGCAATGGCCACGTCGTCCACGTATTTCTTGAGCACGGCGCCGACGGAGTTCAGAATCGCTTCCTGGTACTCGTGCTCGGGGCGATTGAGCTGGTAGACGATCTTGTGCGCTGGGCCGTCGGCTGCGGCCTGCGCTTTGCCTGTGGCCGCGCTGACGGGGAGTACGGCGCCAGCCGTGGCGGCGGCTGCGACGGCGCCGAGCAGCTGGCGGCGGGCCAGGGGGGTGGTTTTGGACATGGTGTTCTCCGTGGAGTCCACCGTAGATTAGCCCATGCGATGCCGAGTTCCCGGCGCAATCGGTGAAAATCCTGCACCATGAGCGAACTTCAAAATCTCTTGCACGATCTGGGCGGCGCGCGCGTCTGGGTCGAGGTGCTGGTGCTGCTGGCCTGTCTGGCCCTGGCTTACGGCGTGGCGCGGTATGCGCGGCGCGGACATGGGGCCGATTCCGTCTGGTTCGGCCGCCACGTGTTCGACGGCCTACTGTTCCCCGTGCTGGCCCTGGTGCTGATCTATGCCGCCCGCCATGGCCTGGCCCGGTACCAGACGGTGGCGGTGCTCAAGGTGGCCCTGCCCATCTTCACGTCGCTGGCGGCGATCCGCCTCTTCGTGCGCGTGCTGGGGGCCTCTTTCCCCCAGTCGGCCGCGGTCAAGCTGATCGAGCGTTTTTTTTCCTGGCTGGCCTGGGGCGCCGCCGTGCTCTGGATCACCGGCCTGCTGCCGGCCGTGCTGGAGGAGCTGGATGCCATCCACTTCCTGTTCGGTAAATCGCGCATCAGTGTGCGCACCCTGCTTGAGGGCACGTTGTCTTCGGGCCTGATGCTGGTGGTGGTGCTGTGGATCTCGGCCACCATCGAGCGACGCATCCTGCGCCAGGCCGTGGGTGATCTGTCCATCCGCAAGGTGGCGGCCAACAGCATCCGTGCCCTGCTGTTGCTGCTGGGGCTGCTCTTCGTGCTCTCGGCCGTGGGGGTGGACCTGACCGCCCTCTCGGTGCTGGGGGGCGCGCTGGGCGTGGGCCTGGGCTTCGGCCTGCAGAAGCTGGCGGCCAATTACGTCAGCGGCTTCGTCATCCTGCTGGAGCGCTCGCTGCGCATCGGTGACGTGGTGCGCGTGGACAACTTCGAGGGCGTGGTGACCGACATCAAGACGCGGTACACCCTGATCCGTGCGCTCAACGGCCGTGAATCGGTGGTGCCCAATGAGCTGATCATCACGCAGCGTGTGGAGAACCTCTCGACGACGGATCCGCGGGTGCAGCTTTCGATCAATGTGACCGTGGGCTACGAGAGCGAGGTCGAGCAGGTGCGGGCGATCCTGGTGGCTGCAGCCTTGGCGAGCGAGCGGGTGCTGAAAGACCCGACCCCGGCCGCCTACCTGGCCAGCTTCGGCCCCGACGGGCTGGAGTTCACGCTCTCGGTCTGGATCCAGGATCCCGAGAACGGTCAGCTGGCCCTGCGCTCCGAGATCAACATGGCCATCCTGCGCGACCTGCGTGGGGCGGGCATAGAGATTCCGTACCCCCAACGCGTCGTCCACATGAAATCCTGAAAGACGTCGTATTTCTCCGCGTATAATAAAAAAGCACGATCGTTCTTTTTTATGTCGCGCAAGTGCCCATCGTCCGAGGTGGGTGCGCCTAGAATCGTTTGCCTGACGTGTACGTCAATCGCAACCATCGAATCAGTAACCAGCAGGAGTGGCTCCCATGAAAGTCCTCGTCCCCGTCAAACGCGTGGTCGACTACAACGTCAAGGTTCGTGTCAAGTCGGACAACACCGGCGTCGACATTGCCAACGTCAAGATGAGCATGAACCCCTTCGACGAGATTGCCGTCGAAGAAGCCGTGCGTCTGAAGGAGAAGGGCGCCGTGACCGAGGTCATCGCCGTCTCCTGCGGCGTGGCCCAGTGCCAGGAAACCCTGCGCACGGCCATGGCCATCGGTGCCGACCGCGCCATCCTGGTCGAGACGAGCGAGGAATTGCAGCCCCTGGCCGTGGCCAAGCTGCTCAAGGCCCTGGTCGACAAGGAGCAGCCGGGTCTGGTGATCCTGGGCAAGCAGGCGATCGACGACGACTGCAACCAGACCGGCCAGATGCTGGCCGCGCTGGCCGACCTGCCGCAAGCCACCTTTGCCTCCAAGGTCGAAGTGGCCGACGGCAAGGCCAACGTCACGCGTGAAATCGACGGTGGTCTGGAGACCCTGTCGGTGGCGCTGCCCGCCATCGTGACGACCGACCTGCGCCTGAACGAGCCGCGCTACGTCACGCTGCCCAACATCATGAAGGCCAAGAAGAAGCCGCTGGA
>JAGWTL010000010.1 GCA_028869035.1 Burkholderiales bacterium
GCGCCGATGATGATGTAGTCGAACGTCATGTCGCTCATCGCAGAGACCTCAATACGCTAACCAAGCCAAATCGGGGGCCACCGCGGAACCGGCTTTGCCGGTCCGCCAGTGGCGTCCCTCTGGGGGGGAAGGCGGCCTTCGGGCCGACTCAGGGGGCTTCTTTACTTCGACGTCGGCATGGCGAACTCAGCACCCTTGCCGATGCTTTCGGGCCAGCGCTGCATCACCGATTTCTGCTTGGTATAGAAACGCACGCCTTCTTCGCCGTAGGCGTGCATGTCGCCGAAGAGCGAACGCTTCCAGCCGCCGAAACCGTGCCAGGCCATGGGCACGGGAATCGGCACGTTGATGCCGACCATGCCAACCTGGATGCGGCGGGCGAACTCGCGGGCCACGTGGCCGTCACGCGTGTAGCAGGCCACGCCGTTGCCGAACTCGTGGTCGTTGACCAGCTTCACGGCGGTGGCGAAGTCGGGCACGCGCACGCAGGCCAGCACCGGGCCGAAAATCTCCTCCTTGTAGATCTTCATCTCGGGCGTGACGTGGTCGAACAGCGTGCCACCCAGCCAGAAGCCTTCTGAGCAGCCGGCACCGGCCGCCTTGCCCTGGAAGCCGCGGCCATCCACCAGCAGCTTGGCGCCTTCCTTGGCGCCGTGCTCGATGTAGCCGGTGATGCGCTGGTGCGCGATGCCGGTGACGATGGGGCCCATCTCAGCATCCAGCTCCATGCCATTCTTGATCTTCAGGCTCTTGGTGCGCTCGATCAGCTTGGGCATGATCTTGTCGGCCACGTCGCCCACCAGCACCGCCACCGAGATCGCCATGCAGCGCTCGCCGGCCGAGCCGTAGGCTGCGCCGATCAGGCCGTCCACCGCCTGGTCCAGGTCGGCGTCGGGCATGACCACCATGTGGTTCTTGGCGCCGCCCAGGGCTTGCACGCGCTTGCCGTTGCGTGCGCCGGTTTCATAGATGTAGTTGGCAATCGGTGTAGAGCCCACGAAGCTGACGGCTTTGACATCATGGTGGGCCAGCAGCGCGTCCACGGCCTCCTTGTCGCCCTGCACCACGTTGAACACGCCGTCCGGCAGGCCGGCCTTCTTCAGCAGCTCGGCCATCAGCAGCGAGGGGCTGGGGTCGATCGGGCTGGGCTTGAGGATGAAGGTGTTGCCCGCGGCCAGCGCCACCGGGAACATCCACATCGGCACCATGACCGGGAAGTTGAAGGGCGTGATGCCCGCCACCACGCCCAGGGGCTGGCGCATGGTCCAGTTGTCCATGCCGGTGGAGACCTGCTCGGTGTAGTCACCCTTGAGCAGCTGCGGAATGCCGGTGGCGAACTCCAGGATTTCGATGCCGCGCGTGACCTCGCCCTGGGCGTCGGTGAACACCTTGCCGTGTTCGGCCGTGATCAGGCGCGCCAGGTCGTCGCGGTGGTGGTTCATCAGTTCGAGGAACTTGAACAGGATGCGTGCGCGGCGCAGCGGCGAGGTGTCGGCCCAGGCCGGGAAGGCGGCTTGCGCGACGGCCACGGCCTTGTCGACTTCGGCTGCGCTGGCGAGGGCGGTGCGGCCGCTGACGGCGCCGGTGGCGGGGTTGTAGACGTCCTGCGCGCGGCCGGACGTGCCGGCGACGACCTTGCCGGCGATGTAGTGGTCAATATTTGCAATGCTCATGATGAAGTCTCCACGGGGATGGCGAAGTGTCGGAGAAATTGGAGCGTTTTTCCAATGATTTGCACAAAATGATGGTATAAATTTTTCAAATATGGCCGCGCCTGCTGATCCCCAGACCCTGCGCGCCTTCGTCGCCGTCGCGCGCGAAGGCAATGTGTCGCGCGCTGCTGCGCGCCTGCACTTGAGCCAGCCCGCCGTGAGCCTGCAGCTCAAGGCGCTGGCCGAAAGCACGGGCCTGAGCCTCTTCACCCGCACCCCGCACGGTCTGGCCCTCACGCCTGACGGCGCGGCCCTGCTGCCGCAGGCCGAGAAGGCGCTGGCCGCACTGGCCGACTTTGGCCAGGCGGCACTCAGCCTGCACAGCACGGTGCGCGGCAGGTTGCGCATCGGCACCATCCTCGACCCGGAGTTCATTCGCCTCGGTGCTTTTCTCAAGGAACTGGTGGAAACCGCGCCGCAGATCGAAACCGAGCTGCGTCAGGGCATGAGCGGCGAGGTGCTGGCGCAGATCGGGCGCGGCGAACTGGATGTCGGTTTCTACCTGGGCTTGCCGGGGGAAACGCAGGAGGGGCCGTACGAGGCGCGCGTGCTTTCGCACTTCAGCTACCGCGTAATGGCGCCCGCCGGCTGGGGCGAACAGGTGCTGGGCCGCGACTGGAAGGCCCTGGCCGCGCTACCCTGGATCGCCACACCCCCGGCCTCGGCCCACCACCGTCTTTTGGCGGGTGTGTTTGCGCCCTTAGGCGTGAGCCCGCGCCAGGTGGCACTGGTGGACCAGGAGGCGTCGATGCTGGATCTGGTGCGCTCGGGCGTGGGCCTGTCCCTGGTGCGCGAGTCCATCGCCATCACCGAGGCGCAGGCCCGCGGCCTGGTGGTGGCGGACCGGGTCAGCCTGGAGTGCCAGCTGTGCTTTGTCAGCCTGCGCGCGCGGCGCGGGGAGCCGGTGGTGGCCAGTGCGTGGACGGCGTTGGGGCAGGTGTGGCGGTGAGGGTTTGAAAGGCTGGCGCCGGCAGGCTGGCTTGTATTGAGTTCGATCAGGTCAAAACGCAAGACCCCATGCGCACTCTAAACCTCGGCGATGATGGTTGCTTCTCGTATCGCATCCGCAATACAATCGGCACATGAAGACAGCCACCATCCCCCCCATTCGCGTTGAGCCGGAATTCCGAAACGAATTGGAAGGTGTTCTGACGCCGGGAGAGACGCTGTCCGAATTCATCGAGAACGCGGTTCGTGCAACGGTGGCCATGCGCAAGAACCAGGCGGAATTCCTTCGGCGTGGCATCGCCGCGATTGAAGAAACCCGGCGCACGGGTGCCGGCATCCCCGCCGAGGCAGTCGTGGGCAAGCTGGAAGCCAAATTGGCTACCGCAAGACAGCAGCAGGCTCGGCGTGCTCGATGAAGTACCAGGTCGTGTTCAGCCGGGCGGCCGATGAAGACCTGGAAAGACTGTTTGATTTTGCTCTCCAGCGCGCACTTGAAAGTGAATCCGGTGACCTGACGTTGCCAGAGCGGGCCCTGGAGGCGATCAAACATGGCGTCGCCTTCCTGAGCGCCTCTCCGTTTGCCTGCCGTAAGGCAGGAGACAGTCCTTTCGTGCGCGAACTCGTCATCCCCTTCGGAAGTTCAGGCTACGTGGCCTTGTTCGAGGTTGTGGATGACAAGCGGGTCATCATCGGCGCCATACGCCATCAACGCGAAGACGACTACCACTGACCAGTGGGCGGTGGGCGCGCGCATGGGGCGGACACGCGTGTAGCCCCTCGGACCGCGCTGGGTCAGCTATCCAATCCTCGACAGACGGGAAAATGAATCTGTCCCCTTTCTAAACTCCAACGAAGAGACGCCAGGCGAGCGAGAGCGACACGCGAGGCTGGAAGCGGAGGCGAAAGCGGCAAAGAGGGTCTGTGGGCTGAGCCCGACCCAATGCTGCCGTGGGACTGCCGACAACTAGGGAAGAAGCGCCAGAAGTGCAGATAAGCACCAGTTGCCTGGAGTCAGGATTTCATTTGAAATCGCATCTGTAGGCCTGATTCGAAAGAGAAAAGGGGGCGCTAATGAAACGAGTTTTGATGACCATCGCAGCAGTCTGGTTCGCGGGCGCTGTCGTGATGTCAATTTACTATGAGGCTGCCCTGAGAGCAGGTTGCATCAAAGAGCAAGGGTTGCTCAAAGGCCTCTTTGGGTGTGACGAGTACCCCAAGACCGCGCCCGGCTATACCGGGATGCAGTGGGGTTTTCTGGCGCGGGGCCTTGCCTGGCCGTATTTTGTGGTGGCTGGCTCCCCCTCTGATTCGTCTGCGAGAAAGGCGGGAGCTTGGGAGGCACTCGACGGCGGTACGCCGTTCACCGTAGCAACGTCGATTTCGATATCAAAGGATGATGACGTCAGGGCCATCCTGCTCGTCCACTTCAATCCTAAGAATTCGTGCAATCCTGAGTTGAGTTTGCTCGCGGTTGCCAACGGAAGGCTCGGAGAACCCGTGGCGCAAGACAAGACCTCAACGCGCCTTCGCATTTCCGTCGGCGGCCTCGTCCAAAAGGAGTACCCCTCCGTCTTTACGAGGTACACCTCCGGTTTGGAATACGCAATGAGGCTTGACGAGATCCTCTTAAAGGAAATGCATGTCGAAAAAGTATTCGCTGTGATGCCAAGTGGCACGCCAAATACCTGGATTTTCCCCCTGGATGGATTCGGGCTGACAGGAGATGCCCAGCGCGAAGCCTGCCTGAAGGTATAGCGCATCTACGCGTTTTACTCTTAACATCTTGTACTGTTACGAATGCTAAAAGCGAGATTCACACCACCGGGCAAATTGCCTCGCCATTTCGGCATTCAAGCCAACCGTCTTGTCCGTGATGAATGCCCGATTGCACGATGACCTGTAGTTGTCCCGGTCATCGTCGAGAGCCACCCAAGCGGCAGCGGAGGTGGCGCTCTCGGCTAACCACGCTTCGATTTCCTTCTGTCGTCCACCAGTCTCTGGAAGGTCTTCCGAGGGCCAGACGGGCGTCTTATCAATGACGAAACGACCTAGGTCACCCAGCTTCTGAGCCATGGCCTGCACGCTGTAGACCTCCCGCCAAGTGCTAGAGATGACGACCTGAAGTTCAAGCTCCGCGACTATCGGTACCAAGTACTTGGCGAAGCGCAGGTCTCTCGGTGGCTCGCTCGTGTGCAACACGCCGTCGAAGTCCAGAAAGAGATAACGATTCATGGATAGAGAACCTTTCGAGTGCAGGAGGAGGTACGGCCGTCCAAGGTTCAACCCCTCGCAATCATGTTGCTCAGGGTGCAGCCTAGACAATCAGTTTTATAGCCGGTGAAAGCCACATGAAGTTCATGGAGCGTTCAACCGGGGCGCGGGACTCAACAACTAGAACGGGAGCGAGACTAAACAATTTCGCCGGATAAGCGGTTTCCAGAGCCATCAGGGGCTGACTTGGAACCTCTGCTTTGGGAGGCGTCGGCGCGGCGTCAGGCGTTGCCGGCGTTCTGGAGTTTCCAAATCGCGGAATCGCAATCTCTGGTGCAGGATTAACCTGTTCGTCTGTCAGAGGCGACGACGTAGCCTCGGCGGCTCTGCTTGGAGGCATGGTCCAGTCGCCAAGTTTGCGAGGATTAAAGGGCACAGCGGAAGCCTTTGCGGGCGTACTCAACGGTTCCCGCTGCGCATCTCTTTTGAAGAGGTCAGGCTGTTTTGTCGGAGAGCTTCCTTTGTTATCCGAGGTCAGCATCAGGAAACAGGCCCTTCGCGTCTCACCTTGTTAAATACCCCATCCACTGCCAGTACGTCGCTCCAAGCAGCAAGACCAGCGCAAACCCAATCACCGTGAGCACCAGCCCCGTGCGCACGAAGTCCCTCACGGCAAAGGTGTCGGTGCCGTAGGCCACCATGTTCTGCGGCGCATTGACCGGCAGGATGAAGCCGAAGCTCACCACGAACTGCAGCAGCATGGTCATGCCCACCAGGTTCATGGGCGCGGCGTCGGGGCCGCCGGCGATCTGCTGCAGCACGCTGATCATGATGGGGATCATGGCCGAGGCCAGGGCGGTGGCGCTGGCAAAACCCAGATGCACCACGATCAGGAACAGCGCGAGCAGGGCCAGGATCATGAAGGCCGAGGCACCGGCCAGGCCGAGGTTGGCGACGATGATGTCGGCCAGCCAGGCAGCAGCCTTGGTCTGCAGGAGCGCGGTGCCCAGGCTGATGCCGGTGCCGAAGAGCACGATGGTGCCCCACGGAATGCGCGACTGCGCCTGCTTCCAGCCCATGACACCGATGCCGGGGGTGAACATCAGCGCGATGGCGGCGATGGTGGTGGACGAGGTGTCGAAGGGGTGCAGCACCTTCTCGGTGGCCCAGAAGGCCAGCAGGGTGAGGGTGATAAACAGCAGTTTCTTCTCGGCCCAGCTCATCGGTCCCAGGGCATGCAGGGCCAGGCGGATGGTTTCCTTGCCGCCGGCGATCTCCTTGCTCTCGGGCGGCATCATCCTGATCATCACGAAGTACAGGGCGATGGACATTAGGATGGACCAGGGCGCCGCGGCAATCAGCCAGTCGCTCCAGGTGATGGTCTGGCCGTAGGCCTTCTCGATGAAGCCGATGGCCACCATGTTCTGCGCGGCCGCGGTCTTCACGCCCACGTTCCAGATCGAGGCGGACTGGGCCGTGGCGATCATCAGCATGCCGGCGAAACGCGAGCGCCGGTCCACGCCGAAGGCCAGGATGATGCCCATGACGATGGGCACCAGGCAGGCCACGCGCGCCGTGGTCGAAGGCACCAGGAAGGACAGCACGATGCCCACCAGGATGGCGCCGATCAGCACGCGGTTGGTCCGCGCGCCGACTTTGGACAGGATGAAGAGGGCAATGCGCTTGTCCAGCCCGGTGATGGTCATGGCCGCCGAGAGGAAGCAGGCCGCGACGACGAGGGCCAGCGCCGTGTTGGCAAAGCCGCCCAGGGCCAGCGTGAGCGCCGGCCCGGTGCCCAGCACGGCCTCGGGCTTGGCCGCATTGGGCGCCAAACCTAGCATGAAGGCCATGAGGGCAGTGATGAGCACGGCGCTGATGGCGTAGTCCACCGCTTCGGTCACCCACAGGATGACGGAGAACAGCAGCAGGCCCAGCATGATCTGGCCGGCCACCGGCAGCGCTGCCGGTTTGGGCAGGAGCATGACGATGATCAGGCCGGCGAGGGCCGCCAGCAGCCCGTAGACGTTGACGGATTCGCGCGCTGGCTCGCGGCTCGCAGCTTCATTCGATGCCATGGCGGTCTCCTCCTGTGGTGGAATGGTCAGCGCATGCTACGCCCCGCACCGGGGTGCTTCTTGATGTGCATCAAATGCCGACCCTATCGGGCGCGGCGAACGGCTCAGCGCCCGGGCCAGACCGGCTTGCGTTTTCCCTTGAAGGCGGCCTGGCCTTCTTTCGCGTCCTCCGTCAGCGTGAAGAGGGCGATCTGGCTTTCGGTGAAGGACATGGCTTCCTCGAAGGCCATGGTCTCAATCTTTTTCATGGTGTACAGGCCACGACGGATGGCGGCGGGCGACTTGTCGAGCAGGCGCTCCAGCAGCCACTGCAGGCGCACGTCGACATCGTCGTCCATGTAGTTCACCAGGCCGTACTCCAGTGCCTGTGCCGAATCCAGCGGCTCGCCGGTCAGGCACAGTTCGGCCAGCTTGCGGCGCGGGATCTGGTGCTGCAGCACGCTGAGCACCTGGGCCGGGAACACGCCGACCTTCACCTCGGGCAGGCCAAAGACCGCGTGGCGCGCCGCCACCGCCAGGTCGCACATGCCCAGCAGGCCCATGCCGCCGGCCATGCAGGCGCCGTTGACGCGCGCGATCAGCGGCACGGTGCTGGCCTTGGCGGCGCGCAGCACACGCGCCACGTGGCCCTGCGGTTCGGAATAGTCGGTGGTGAAGGCCTGGTCGGCCTGCAGGTCGGCGCCGGCGCAGAAGGCCTTGTCACCCGCGCCCGTGACGACGATGGCACGGACCTCGCGCTGCTGCTGGGCGCCGTCGATGGCACGGGCCATGGCGGCCAGCACTCCATGGCTGACGGCATTGCGGCGCGCCTCACGGTGGATGATGAGCCACAGCGCGGGGCCGCGTTGTTCGACCAGCAACTCGTCGGTGGCGGGGGTGGCGCTCATGGGCTCTCCTGTGGCGTGCATGCATGCAATGTCGCTATTGTGGCGGTGAAATCCGCAGGGCCCGCACCAGGGCTGGCTTACTATCGGGGTCCAGCCCCCAACATCAACAAAAACGCTGTCATGGCCGACCACCAGCCCCGCATCAACCGGTTGTCCCTCGCACAGGGTGCGGCGGCCGTGCTGCAGGGACAGTGGACCGCCGCGCAGCTGGCCGAGCCGAAGGCCTGGAAGGACTTGCAGGCCGTGCTGCAGGACCGCGCGGCGCTGCAGGCCTGGGACCTGCGCCAGATCCAGCGCCTGGACCACACCGGCGCGCAGCTGCTGTGGAACAGCTGGGGCCGGCGCTGGCCGGGCCAGCTTGAAACGCTGCCGGCCCAGCGCGCCATGCTCGAACGTGTGGCGCGTTACACCGTGGCCATGCCACCGCGCGAACACCATGGCCCGGTCTATCTCTGGCAGCGCCTGGGCGGCCAGGTCCTGCTGGTGCTGGGGCATCTGCAAGGCATGCTGCGTCTGGTCGGCCAGCTGGCGCTGGACCTGCTGCGCCTATTGCGCGCGCCGCGGCTCGGTCCCTGGCGCGACTTCTCGGGCCATCTGTACCGCATCGGCGCGACGGCCCTGCCCATCACGGCGCTGGTGGGTTTCCTGATCGGCGTGGTGCTGGCCTACCTGATGGCGCAGCAACTGCAGCTCTTCGGCGCGGACCCCTACATCGTCAACCTGCTGGGCATCTCGGTGATCCGCGAGCTGGGACCAGTGCTGGCCGCCATCCTGATCGCCGGGCGTTCGGGTTCCGCCATCACGGCGCAGATCGGCGTCATGCGGGTGACCGAGGAACTCGACGCGATGCGGGTGCTGGGCATCGCGCGCGGCTACCGGCTGGTGCTGCCGCGCGTGCTGGCCCTGGCGCTGGCCATGCCTCTGGTCTCGGTCTGGACCACGCTGGCGGCCCTGCTGGGCGGCATGATCGCGGCCGACCTCACCATGGGCGTGTCGCCGGCCTATTTCCTGCTGGCCCTGCCCGATTCCGTGCAGGCCTCCAACCTGGGCCTGGCCACGGCCAAGTCGATGGTCTTCGGCGTGTTTATCGCCCTGGTGGGCTGTCATTTCGGCTTGCGCGTCAAACCCAACACCGAAAGCCTGGGCCAGGGCACCACGGCTTCGGTGGTGGTGTCGATCACGGCGGTGATCCTGGTCGATGCGCTGTTTGCCGTGGTGTTCAGGAACATCGGTATATGAGCAGCGTTCCGGTGGTCGAGATCGAAGGTCTGTCCTCGGTGTTTCGCAGCGCTGGGCGCAAGTCCGTGGTCCACAACCGGCTCGACCTGCGCATCGACAGCGGCGAACTGGTGTCCATCGTCGGCGGCTCGGGCAGCGGCAAGACCGTGCTGCTGCGCCAGATGCTGGGGCTGGAGCGCCCTGCGTGGGGGCGTGTGAGCGTGCTGGGCCAGCCGGCCAGCGAATTCGGCGCCCCCGGCGCAGCCAGCCGCGTGGGCATGCTGTTCCAGCACGGAGCGCTGTTCTCGGCCTTCAGCGTTCTGGAGAACATCGCCTTCCCCTTGCGCGAGCTGCGCACCCTGCCGGCCGACCTGGTGCGTGATGCGGCGCTGGTCAAGCTGCAGATGGTGGGCCTGGACTCCACACAGGCGCATAAGACGCCGGCCGATCTTTCGGGCGGTATGGTCAAGCGGGTGGCGCTGGCGCGTGCCCTGATCATGGACCCGCCCCTGCTGCTGCTGGACGAGCCCACCGCCGGCCTGGACCCGGACAGTGCCGACGAATTCTGCATGCTGCTGCGCTCCCTGCACCGTGAGTTGGGCTTGACCGTGGTGATGGTCACGCACGACCTCGATACGATCTTCGAGCTGAGCACGCGGGTGGCGGTGCTGGCCGAACAGCGTGTCATCATCAGCGGAACGCCGCAGGAGGTGATGTCCTTTCCCCACCCTTTCATCCGGGACTTTTTCCACGGTGAGCGCGGACGGCGCGCGCAGACCCTGTTGCATGATTCGCCGAAATAGGTAAAAAGCAGCTTATGGAAAACAAGGCCCATGCCCTCGCCGCCGGTGCTTTCGTGCTGGTGGTGGCCGCATTGCTGGTGACCCTGGCGGTCTGGCTCATGCGCGAGGCGGGGGAGCTGCGCAGCTACGAAGTGTCGACGCGCGACGCCGTGACCGGCCTGCAGTCGCAGGCCTCGGTGCGCTTTCGCGGCGTCAAGGTCGGCAAAGTGGCGGCCATCGGTTTCGATCCGTTGAATCCGGGCCAGGTGTTGCTGCGCCTGGATCTCGATGCGAACGCGCCCATCACCCGCTCCACCTACGCCACGCTGGCTTACCAGGGCTTGACGGGCATCGCCTTCATGCAGCTCGACGACAGCGGCGAGTCACGCGAGCTACTGGCCGTGGCCGGCGACCAGGCGCCGCGCATCCCCATGCGCCCGGGTCTGATGGACCAGTGGTCGCGCCAGGGGGAGCGTATCCTGGGCCAGCTGGAGGAAACCACGCGCCGCGTCAACCAGCTGCTGGCCGCCGAGAACCAGCAGGCCCTGCGCAAGAGCATCGATGCGCTCAGCGAAGCGGCTGCGGCCGTGCCGTCAGTCATGCAGGAGGCGCGCGTGTCTTTCCGGGCCATGCGCGTATCGGCGGACACCGTGGGCGCCAGCGCCGACCAGGTGCGCAAGACGGCCGACGCGTACGCCCGCCTGGCGCAGCGCCTGCAGCAGCCCGGCGGCACGCTGGACCAGTTGCAGCAGGGAGCGGGCGCGCTGGCCAGCACCGGCCAGACCGTGCAGCAGACCAGCCTGCCACGCCTGAACCGCACGCTGGACGACGCGGCCCGCACGGTGCGCCAGGTCGGGCGCGCGGCGTCCGGCCTGGACGACAACCCTCAGGCCCTGATTTACGGCCCCGTGCTGGCCCCGCCCGGTCCGGGCGAACCCGGCTTTTCCGTGCCGCGAGCTGCAAGATGAGGAACATCGATGTGACTGCCGTGACGCGCTGGTCCTGGCTGCTGATGGCCACCCTGTTGAGCGCCTGTGCTTTGCCTGAGCGCGCCCTGGCGCCGCTGCGCTATGACTTCGGCCCGCCTGTCGCGACAACTTCCGCGAGTCCCTCGGGCCAGCGTGCGGTCCTGGCTCTGCACGTGCAGGCCAGTCCGGCGCTGGATGGCCCGGCCATGCTGTACCGACTCGCTTATGCCGATGCGCAGCAGCTGCGCGCCTACAGCCAGTCGCGCTGGGCCTTGGCGCCAGCCGAGCTGGTGCAGCAGCGCCTGCGCGAGGGCCTGGGGCGTTCGTTTGCGCTTCCGCCGGCGGGTGAATCGGCACCCCGGCTCGTGCATGTCGAGCTGGAGGAGTTCAGCCAGCTGTTCACGGCCCCGCAGGAAAGCAGCGGCCTGCTGCGCCTGCGGGTCAGCCTTTTGCAACGCAGCGCTGGTGGCGAGCAGTTACTCGCCCAACGCGACTGGCAGCTGCAGCAGCCGGCCCCGAGCGCCGATGCGGCCGGCGGCGTGCGGGCGCTCAACGTGGCGACAGAGACGGTGGTGACCGAACTGGTGCAGTGGCTCCAGATGCAGCGTTGATTCACAACCAATAAAAACCAATGACACCAGCTTGGTGCGTAGCACGCACCAAGCCCCCCCCGGATCTGGCATGCACTTTGCGTGCAGGAGAGCATTCTTTAACAAGCTGAGGAGCTTCCCCATGAAACTGGATCGCCGTTCATTTGTTTCCAAAAGCGTCGCTGCCGGCACGGCAGGCGCCGCCCTGGCTCTTCCCATGTCCGCGGCCGCGCAGACCAGCCCCACGGTGCGCTGGCGCCTGGCCTCGAGTTTCCCCAAGAGCCTGGATACCATCTATGGCGGCGCCGAGGTGCTGTCCAAGCGCGTGGCGGAAATCACCGGTGGCAAGTTCCAGATCACGGTACACGCCGCCGGCGAGATCGTGCCCGCGTTTGGCGTGGTCGATGCGGTACAGACCGGAAGCGTGGAGCTCGGGCACACGGCCAGTTACTACTTCGTGGGCAAGAACCGCGCCTTCGGTTTCGAGACCACGGTGCCCTTCGGCATGAACCAGCGCCAGCAGAACGCCTGGATGTACTACGGCGGCGGCCTGCAGCTGGTGCGCGATTTCCTGCGCGACTACAACATCGTGAGTTTCCCCGGCGGCAACACCGGTGTGCAGATGGGCGGCTGGTTCCGTCGCGAGATCAAGAGCACGGCCGATCTCAAGGGCCTGAAGATGCGCATTGCCGGTCTGGGCGGTGAGGTCATGGCCCGCCTGGGTGCCGTGCCGCAGCAGATCGCCGGTGGCGACATCTACCCCGCGCTGGAAAAAGGCACGATCGACGCCGCCGAGTGGGTGGGGCCCTATGACGACGAGAAGCTCGGCTTCTACAAGGTGGCGCCCCACTACTACTACCCCGGCTGGTGGGAGAGCAACTCCATGTACTCCTTCTACATCAACAGCAAGGCCTGGGACAGCCTGCCCAAGGAGTTTCAGGCGGCTTTCGAAGCCGCTTCGGCCGAGGCCAATCTGGACATGATGGCCAAGTACGATTTCAAGAACCCCGATGCGCTCAAGCGCCTGGTCGGCAACGGCGTCAAGCTGCATGCCTACCCGGTCGAGCTGATGCGCAAGGCCCAGGACGCGGCCTTCGACCTGTACGAGGAAGAAGCCGCCAAGAACCCGGCCTTCAAGAAGATCTACGAGCCCTGGAAGAAATTCCGCGCCGAGATCATGCTCTGGCACCGTTTTGCCGAGCACACCTACTCCAGCTTCGCTTACAGCAACCCGCCCAAGATCGGCGCCAAGAAAGCCTGACACCGGACAGACCCCTCCACCGGCCTGCGGCGACGCGGTAGCATGGCGGCACCTCAGCGGTGGCGCCTTGCGCTTGCAGCGTGCCGCAGGCCTTTTCTTTTGTCTGGAGTTTTGATGGCTCAATCTATCTACGGTCGCCGCGGTATCGCAGTGGCCCCCCATTCCCTGGCCGCCGAGTCGGCCGTGGCCGTGCTGCGCGAGGGCGGCAATGCGCTGGAGGCCATGATCGCCGCCGCGGCCACCATCGCCGTGGTCTACCCGCACATGAACTCCATCGGCGGCGACAGCTTCTGGGTCATCAACGGCCCGGGCAACCGTCCGGGCGGCATCGATGCCAGCGGACGCAGTGCCGCCGCCGCGAGCCGCGAGTGGTATGCCGCCAAGGGCATCACGGGCAGCATTCCGTTTCGCGGCGGCACGGCCGCGCTCACCGTGGCCGGCACGATCTCCGGCTGGGGCGCGGCGCACCAGCTCTCCTCACAGTCCCTCGGCGGTCGTCTGTCCTTGTCCCGTCTGCTCGACGACGCGATCTTTCTCGCCCGTGAGGGCATCCCCGTCACGCGCAGCCAGGCCAACACGACGTTGGTCAAGCTGGCCGAACTCAGGGACCGCCCGGGTTTTGCGCAGACCTTCCTGGCCCAGGGCCAGGCGCCGCAGGAAGGCCAGCTGTTCAAGCAGTCGCGCCTGGCCGACACGCTGGCGCTGATCGCGCGCAAGGGCACGGACGCGTACTACCGCGGCGCTCTCGCGAAACAGATGGCGGCCGAACTGGCCGCCGTGGGCAGCCCGCTGACGCTGGCCGACCTGCAGGCGCATCAGGCCAGGCTGATCGACCCGCTGACCGTACCCGTGGCCGGCGCGCAGCTGCATAACATGGTGCCGCCTTCGCAGGGCCTGGTGTCCCTGCTGATCCTGGCGCTCATGGAACGCTTTCCGGGCTGGAAGCAGGACGGTCCCGAGAGCGCGGCTTTCATCCACGCGCAGGTGGAAGCCACCAAGCTGGCCTTCCGCGTGCGCGACCGTTACCTCACCGATCCCGACTTCATGGCCCTGCCGCCGGCCGCGCTGCTGGAGGCCGCGCGCATCGACGAGCTGGCGCGGGAGTTCAAGCCTGACGCGGCGCTGCCCTGGGGCAGGAAGACCGATCCGGGCGACACGATCTGGATGGGCGTGATCGACCAGAACGGCATCGCCGTATCCTTCATCCAGAGCATCTACCATGAGTTCGGTTCGGGCGTGGTGCTGCCCACGAGCGGCGTGAACTGGCAGAACCGCGGCTGCAGCTTCTCGCTGGACCCGGCCCACGTGAACACGCTGGAGCCCCGCAAGAAACCCTTCCACACGCTGAACCCTGCGATGGCCCAGCTGGCCGACGGCGGCACGGCGGTCTACGGCACCATGGGCGGCGACGGCCAGCCGCAGACTCAGGCGACGATCTTCAACCGCGTGATGCGCTACGGGGACCACCCGCAGCAGGCCATCGAGCGTCCGCGCTGGCTGCTGGGCCGCACCTGGGGTCAGTCAAGCGACTCGCTCAAGCTGGAGAGCCGTTTCGATCCGGCCGTGGCGACGCAGTTGCGCGCAATCGGCCATGAGGTGGAAACCATCGGCGCCTGGGACGAGGGCGTGGGCCATGCCGGCATGCTAGTGCGCCACCCCAATGGCGTGCTCGAGGGCGGTTTCGATCCGCGCTCCAACGGCGCGGTGGCGTCTTTCTAGCAAGGGTCAGCGCTGTGCCGCGTCAATGACCCCCCCGCCGAGACATACCTCTCCGTCATACAAGACGGCCGATTGCCCCGGTGTTACCGCCCATTGCGCATCCGGGAAAGCGAGGCGAAAGCTCGCCCCCTCGATCAAGTCCAGTGTGCAGGTCGCGTCGGTCTGTCGGTAGCGAGCCTTGGAGGCCACGGCGCCGGGGGGGGGCGGTGTGCCGGCCACCCAGCTGGCGTTGAGGGCGCGAAGCGCGTGACTTTGCAGCAGCGGGTGCGCATGCCCCTGCACCACCCATAGGGTGTTCTTGTCCATGTCCTTGCGCGCCACGAACCAGGGCGCATGTTCGCCGCCGCCTCTCTGCGCGCCTTTGGCCTTGATGCCGCCGATGCCCAGACCCTGTCGCTGGCCCAGGGTGTAGAAGCTCAGGCCCACGTGTTTCCCGATCACGCGGCCGTGGCCCTGGTCGCCGGGCACGGGCGTGCCGTCCTTGATGGGGCCGGGCTCCTTCTGGATGTAGCGGTTCAAAAACTCGCGGAAGGGGCGCTCGCCGATGAAGCAGATGCCGGTGCTGTCCTTCTTCCTGGCATTGGGCAGGCCGATCTCGGCCGCGATGCGGCGCACCTCGGTCTTGTGCAGCTCACCCACCGGGAACAGCGTCCTGCTCAACTGCGCCTGATTGAGGCGGTGCAGGAAATAGCTCTGGTCCTTGCTGGGGTCCAGACCCTTGAGCAGCTCGTGTTTGCCGGTCTGCTCGTTCAGGCGCACCCTTGCGTAGTGACCTGTCGCAATCTTCTCGGCGCCCAGGCGCATGGCGTGGTCCAGGAAGGCCTTGAACTTGATCTCGGCGTTGCAGAGGATGTCAGGGTTGGGCGTGCGGCCGGCCTGGTATTCGCGCAGGAACTCGGCGAAGACGCGGTCCTTGTACTCGGCGGCGAAGTTGACGTGTTCGATCTCGATGCCGATCACGTCGGCCACGGCGGCGGCGTCCACGAAGTCGATGTTGGACGAGCAGTATTCGCTGTCGTCGTCATCTTCCCAGTTCTTCATGAAGATGCCGATGACCTCGTAACCCTGCTGTTTGAGCAGCCAGGCGCTGACCGCGGAGTCCACGCCCCCGCTCAAACCCACCACCACCCTTTGCTTGCCTGCTTTGCCCATAGGTGTGCGATTATCCCAGCCATGACACATCGGGACCCGTGACGGGCTTTTATGGAACTCAGGCAGATACGCTATTTCGTGCGGGTGGTGGAGCTCGGCAGCATGAGCCGGGCCGCGTCGGAGCTGGGCGTGGTGCAGTCGGCCCTGAGCCAGCAGATCAGCCGGCTGGAGGGGGAGCTTTCCACCCGTCTGCTGCAGCGTTCCCCCAAGGGCGTGGTGCCCACCGAAGCCGGACTGGCCTTTTTCCGCGAGGCCCAGCTGACCTTGCGCCATGCCGAGCAGGCCGCGCGCGCGGCCCAGCAGGCGCGGCTTTCGGGTTCGGTCAGCGTGGGCCTGGCACCCACCACGGCCGCCGTGCTGGGCATGCCCCTGCTGCTGGCCATGCGCGAGCGTTACCCCGATGTGCGCCTGCACCTGGTGGAAAGTCTCTCGGGCCACATCTCCACCATGCTCAATGCGCGCCAGCTGGACCTGGCCGTGCTGTTCAGCACCGACCCGGGACGGCGCTGGAGCGTGATGCCGCTGCTGGAGGAGCGGCTGTATTACATCCGCGCGCGCCGGGGCCTGGGCGCCAAGGTGCCGGCGCGTGTGCGCGTGGCCCAGCTCAAGGACGAGCCGCTCATCATGCCCACCGGCGGGCACGGCCTGCGCAGCGCGCTGGACCAGCTGTTTGCGCGCACGCGCTACAAACCCAGAATCGTGGCCGAGATCGATTCGCTCCCCCTGCTGATGGACGCGGTGGACGCCGGTCTGGGCGGCACCCTGCAACCCTGGTCGGCCGTGGGGCGCTACAGCGATGCGACCGGGCGTTTTGCCCTGTCGGAACTGGCCGAATCGCAGGCCCGCCGCCCCAATGCCCTGTGCAGCCTGTCGGACGACGAGCTTTCCCCGGCCGGCCTGGCCGCGCGGGTGGTGCTGGCCGATTGCGCGCGGGAGCTGGTGCGTTCGGGGCGCTGGGTCGGCGCCAGCCTGCTGGCGCCCTGAGGCGTCGGTCGGGGCGGGGCATCACGATTTGTGATGCCCCCGTGCCACTCTGCCGCTGGTGCGGCTTGCTGCGCGGGTATAAAGTGCTTTCCCTCAGTTTCGTAGACCGCACCATCATGGATTTGCAACTCAAGAACAAGACTGCACTCGTCACCGGCGCCAGCGTGGGCATCGGCCGTGCCATTGCCAAAACCCTGGCCGCCGAAGGCGTGCGCCTGGCCATCACGGCACGGCGTGTGGACAAGCTGCGTGAAGTCGCCGCCGAGATCGTGGCCGGCGGCGGCCATGCACCGGTGCTGATCGAGCAGGACATGTACGCGGCCGACGCCGCGCAGAACCTGGCCCAGGCCGCCGTCAAGGGCCTGGGGCACGTGGACATCCTGATCAACAACGCCGGCGGTTCGCGCAGCTTCAAGGACCTGCACGTGAGCGAAGAGCAGTGGCAGGAGGCCATCACGCTGAACTTCCACCGCCCGCGCCAGCTCGGTGACGCGCTGATCGACCAGATGATCGCGCGCAAGTGGGGCCGCATCGTCTGCATCACGGGCAAGAGCGAGCCCGAGCACATCAACGGCGCCTTCTGCGCCAAGGCCGGCATTCACAGCTGGGCCAAGGGCCTCTCGCGCATGGTGGGCCAGCACGGCATCACGGTGAACTGCGTGCCGCCCGGCCGCATCATTTCCGAGCAGATCATGCGCAACTACTCGCCCGAGTACCAGAAGTGGCAGTGCGAGAACGAGATCCCCGTAGGTCGCTATGGTGACCCCGAGGAGCTGGCCAATCTGGTGACCTTCCTGGCCTCGACGCGCGCGAGCTACATCACCGGCGCGGTGATCCCGGTGGACGGTGGCCTGCGCAAGTACCAGTTCTGAAGCAGCCGGGGCCGCGCGCGGCCCCGGCTGCGGTCGACACGCCCGCGGCCGGCTGCCGTGGGCTCACCCAAAGGTTCCCGTGTGGGAATGGAGCTGACAACATGAGTCCGGATGTCCTGGTCATCGGCGGCGGCAACGCGGCCCTGTGCGCCGCCCTGATGGCCCGCGAGGCCGGGGCCAGCGTGATGCTGCTGGAGTCCGCGCCGAAAGAGTGGCGCGGCGGCAATTCCATCCACACGCGCAATCTGCGCTGCATGCACGATGCGCCGCAGGACGTGCTGCAGGAGGCCTACCCCGAAGAGGAGTTCTGGCAGGACCTGCTCAAGGTCACGGGCGGCCTCACCGACGAGCACCTGGCCCGTCTGACCATCCGCGCCTCCTCCAGCTGCCGGCCCTGGATGGTCAAGCACGGCGTGCGTTTCCAGCCCTCCCTGTCGGGCACCCTGAGCCTGTCGCGCACCAACGCCTTTTTCATGGGCGGCGGCAAGGCCCTGGTCAACGCCTACTACCGCAGCGCGGAGAAGCTGGGCGTGGTGATCCGCTACAACGCTGCCGTGGATCGCCTGGACATCCAGGACGGAAAGTTCAAGGCGGCTTATATCGGCCATGAGCGCATCGAGGCCAGGGCCTGCGTGCTGGCCGCCGGGGGTTTCGAATCCAACCGCGCCTGGCTGCGCGAGGCCTGGGGCCAGAACGCCGACGGCGAATGGCCGGCCGACAACTTCCTGATCCGCGGCACGCGCTACAACCAGGGCGTGCTCATCAAGGACATGATGGGGCACGGCGCCGACATGATCGGCGACCCCTCGCAGTCGCACTGCGTGGCGATCGACGCGCGCGCGCCGGAATACGACGGCGGCATCTGCACGCGGCTGGACTGCGTGTCGCTCGGGGTGGTGGTCAACAAGCACGCCCGGCGTTTCTACGACGAGGGCGAGGACTTCTGGCCCAAGCGTTACGCCATCTGGGGCCGCTTGGTGGCGCAGCAGCCGGGGCAGATCGGCTACTCCATCATCGACAGCAAGGCCGTGGGCCGTTTCATGCCACCGGTGTTCCCGGGCATCCAGGCCGACAGCCTGCCCGAACTCGCGCGCAAGCTGGGCCTGGACGAGGCCGCTTTCATGCAGACGATGAATGCCTACAACGCGGCCTGCCGTGTCGGCAGCTTCGACCACACGGCGCTGGACGATTGCCACACCGAAGGCCTGACGCCTGCCAAGACCCACTGGGCCCTGCCGCTGGACACCGGGCCCTACTACGGCTACGCCCTGCGCCCGGGCATCACCTTCACCTACCTGGGGCTCAAGGTCAACGACCAGGCCGCCGTGCATTTCGGCGGCCAGCCCAGCGACAACCTCTATGTGGCCGGCGAGATGATGGCCGGCAATGTGCTGGGCAAGGGCTACACCGCGGGTGTGGGCATGTCCATCGGCACGGCCTTCGGCCGCATTGCCGGCACCTCGGCGGCACAGGCTGCCCTGAACATCAAGGATACGGAGAAGCAACGTGTTGCAGCTTGAGACTTTGACCCGCGAAGCGCGGGCCCTGGCCAACGGTGAGGTCGTGCCCGGCAGCCCGGAAGCCGAGGTGGCGCGCCAGCTGCAGATCTGCAATGCCTGCCGCTACTGCGAGGGTTTCTGCGCCGTCTTCCCGGCCATGACACGCCGCCTGTCTTTCAACGCGGCGGACGTGCACTACCTGGCCAACCTCTGCCACAACTGCGGCGCCTGCCTGCACGCCTGCCAGTACGCGCCGCCGCACGAGTTCGCGGTCAACGTGCCGCAGGCCATGGCCAAGGTGCGCCTGCAGACCTACACGGACTTTGCCTGGCCGAGCGCGCTGGGCAAGCTCTACCAGCGCAACGGCCTCACGCTTTCCCTGGCCACGGCGGGGGCTCTGGCCTTTTTCATGATGCTGACCCTGTGGCTCAAGGACACGCTGTGGCGCGTGCCGGCCTCCGCGGACTTCTACGGCATCTTCCCGCACAAGCTGCTTGTGAGCCTGTTCGCGCCGGTGTTCCTCTACGCCGTGCTGGCCCTGGGCCTGGGCTTGCGGCGCTTCTGGATATCCGTTCGCCCTGAGCTTGTCGAAGGGCTGGCGCGGACTTCGACAAGCTCAGTCCGAACGGGGCAGGACGTATCGAGCATCAAACGCGCTGCGGCGTTGGAAGCCACGCACGACGTGCTGCGCCTCAAGTACCTGGACGGCGGCCACGGCGAGGGCTGCCACAACGAGGACGACGCCTGGACCCAAAAGCGCAGTGCCTTCCACCACGCCACCTTCTACGGCTTCATGCTGTGTTTTGCCGCCACCAGCGTGGCCACGCTCTACCACTATCTCTTGGGCTGGGTCGCGCCCTACGACCTGCCCAGCCTGCCCAAGATCCTGGGCGCCGTCGGCGGCCTGAGCCTGTGCCTGGGCACGGCCGGTCTGTACTGGTTGAACCTGCGGCGTCACCCGCAGCATGGCGACGCCGCGCAAAAGCCCATGGACCGCGGTTTCATCGCCCTGCTGTTTTTCACCTCGCTCACGGGCCTGGGCCTGTGGGCGGCGCGCGGCACGGCCGTCATGCCGGCCACCCTGGCCCTGCACCTGGGTTTCGTGATGGCCCTGTTCCTCACGCTGCCCTACGGCAAGTTCGCGCACGGCTTCTTCCGCAGCGCAGCCCTGCTCAAGTGGGCGATCGAGAAGCGCCTGCCGAGCAAGCTCAAGGTGGGCGACGAGTGAGAACCTGGTGCGAGAAATTTGCGATGCATCGCCTGTGCGGTGCATCGGCTTCAATCTGACATCAACAGGAAAGAATTGCCATGGTGAAAGAAACAACCGGCCCCGCCGGCGAAACCTGGGACGAGACGCTGGTCCGTGTCTTCAAGGCCAACGAGATCAGGCTCATCACCTATGTGCCCGACAAGGTGCTGGCCCCATTGATCAAGCGCCTGCACGCCGATCCGTATTTCACCGTGGTCTGCCCGGCGCGCGAGGAAGAGGCCGTGGGCATCGTGACCGGCGCCTATATGGGCGGCCTGCGCGGCATCGTGCTGATGCAGACCAGCGGCTTCGCCACCCTGCCCAATGCCCTGGCCTCGCTGACCGTGCCCTACCAGATTCCCCTGCTGATGCTGATCTCGGAGCGCGGCACCCTGGGTGACTTCCAGCTGGGCCAGGTCATCGTCTGCCGTACCATGCGCCCCATCCTGAACTCGCTCAACATCGAGAACTACGCCATCGAGCGCCAGGACGATGTCGAGTTCATCGCCGACCGTATGATCAAACAGGCCTACGCCACCCAGGCGGCGGCTGCCATGATCCTGTCGCCGCTGCTGACCGCGCGCGTGAAGAAGAACTGAGAGGAATACATGCAAGCTCAACTCCTCAACCCCGTGGGCCGCGAAACGGCCAAGGTCATGAACCGCTCCGACCTGACACGTCGTCTGGTCGCCAAACTGAAGCACGAAGAGGCCGTGGTCGGCGGCATAGGCCACACCCACTTCGACCTCTGGGCCGCCGGCCAGCGCCCGCAGAACTTCTACATGCTGGGCACCATGGGCCTGGCTGCGCCCATCGCCGTGGGCGTGGCCCTGGCCCAGCCGCAGCGCAAGGTGTTTGCGCTGGAGGGGGACGGTTCCCTGCTGATGCAGCTCGGCGCCCTGGGCGCCATCGCCAACCTCAAGCTCAAGAATCTGGTGCTCATCGTCTGGGACAACGGCGCCTACCAGATCACCGGCGGCCAGCCCACGTTGACGGCCACCAATGTGGACCTGGTTGCGATCGGCAAGGGTTCGGGTCTGGTGCAGAGCGTCTGGGCTCGGGACGAGGCCCACTTCGAGGCCCTGGTCGAGGCTGCGCTCACGAGCGACGGCCCCCTCTTCATCTGCGCGCGCACCGACAACGCGCCGCCGGCCGGCGTGACCGAGCGCGATGCGGCCAAGATCCGCAACAAGTTCATGGAAGGCCTGAAGGTCAACACCCGCGGCAACCAGCAGACCTACGCCGGGGCCGCATGATGAAACAGCTGCTGATCGGCGGGCAGTGGGTGGCCGGTGTGTCCAGCCAAACCCTGCACGACAAGTACGACGGCCAGGTCTACGGCGAAATGGCCGTGGCCTCCCCCGAGCAGGTCACGGCCGCCGTGGCCGGCGCCGTGGTCGGTCAGCAGCAGTCCACACTCACGCCCTACCAGCGCTACAAGATCCTGCTGGCCGCGGCGCGCATCGTCGAATCGCGCATGGAGCCGCTGATAGCCCTCATGCGTCACGAGGCCGGTTTCACGCGTGCCGACGGCGACAACGAGGTGCGGCGCTGCGTGCAGACCTTCGAGCTGTGCGCCGAGGAGGCCAAGCGCCTGAACGGCGAGATGGTGCCCATGCAGGCGGCCGAGGGCGTGA
>JAGWTL010000249.1 GCA_028869035.1 Burkholderiales bacterium
TGCTCGGGGCCCCAGATCACCTTGATCAGCTCCTCGCCGATGATCATGCCGCCCATGGTGATGAGGATCTGCTTGAGGTGCTGGCCGTACACCGGCCGCACCATCAGGCGCTCGAAGGCCCAGCCGATGGCGCCGGCCAGCGCCATCGCGGCGAGCATGGCGGCGAACACGGCGACGAGGTTGCGCGCCAGCGCGTCGACGCTGGTCCAGTCGGCGAGGCCGGCGAACACCGTCGTCGCGACGAAGGCGCCGAAGGCGATGAACACGCCGTGGCCGAAGTTCAGCACGTCCATCAGGCCGAACACCAGCGTGAGGCCCGAGGCGGTGACGAAGACGATCATGCCCATCGCCAGGCCGGCGACGGTGAGCGTGAGCCAGGTCGAGGGCGAGCCGACCAGCGGCAGCGCGGCCAGCGCGAGCAGCGGCACGAGCGCCAGCGGCAGCCAGTCGAAGGCGGCTTTCGGAACGGCGGCCGTGCTCATTGATGTGCTCCGAGCGACAGGCCCAGCAGCCGCTGCTGCAGCGCCTCGTCTTCGACCAGTTGCTTCATCGCGCCGGCGTGCACCACGCGGCCGTCGTCCATCACCGCCACCTGGTCGCCCAAGGCCTTGGCCATCATGAAGTTCTGCTCCACCAGCAGAATGGTGGTGCGCTGGCGCTTGAGCTCCTGCAGCGCCGCCACGAGGTTCAGGATGATCGCCGGCGCCAGGCCCTTGCTGGGCTCGTCGATCAGGATCAGTTCGCGCGGCTCGATGATGGCGCGCGCCACCGCCAGCATCTGCTTCTGCCCGCCACTGAGCTTGCCGGCCGGATAGAGCCAGAACTTGTGCAGCGCCGGAAACAGGCCGAAGATCCAGTCGAGCCGGGCGGGGTCGAGATCGTCCACGCGCCGCGCCGCGCGGGCGGCCAGCAGCAGGTTGTCCTGGACCGTCAGGTCGCTGAAGATGCCCATGCTCTCGGGCACGTAGGCGATGCCGAGTTGCGCGATCTCGGGCGTGCCGGCCTGCCCGCCGGGGCCGCCGATCTGCCGGCCCTTGAAGCGCACCGCCCCTTGCGACGCCGCCCACAAGCCCATGATGGTTCTGAGGGTGGTGCTCTTGCCCGCGCCGTTGCGCCCCAGCAGCATCGTCACCTGGCCGGGGTGCACCGCCAGGTCCACGCCGTGCAGGATGTGGTACGCGCCGATGTGGGTGTGCACGCCTTCCAGCGTCAGGACGGCACTCACGACGGCACCTCGTCGACCACCGGCGCGGTGCCCAGGTAGGCCTGCTGCACGACATCGGATGCGATCACCGCCGCGGGCTCGCCGTCGGCCACCAGGGCGCCGTTGTGCAGCACGACGATGCGGTCGGCCAGCTCGCGCACCACGTCCATCTTGTGCTCCACCAGCAGGATCACGCGGTCGCGCCGCGCCTTCAGCGCGCGGATCAGGTCCAGCACCACCGGCACCTCGTCCACGCTCATGCCGGCGGTGGGCTCGTCGAACAGGTAGACCCGCGGATCCAGTGCCATCAGCAGCGCCACTTCGAGCTTGCGCTGGTCGCCGTGCGGCAGGCTGGCCACCGGGGCGTCCTGCTGCGCGGTCATCGACACGGATTGCAGAATGTCCAAAGCGCGGTTCGTCAAAGCCGCGTGGTCGCTCCAGATGCTCCACAGGTTCAGGCCCCGACGGTGCGCGCCCTCTTTGGTGGCCTGCACGGCCAAGCGCACGTTCTCCAGCACCGACAGATTGGGGAACAGGTTGGTCAGCTGAAATGCCCGGCCGAGGCCCGCACGGGTGCGTGCCGATGCAGGCAAACCGGTCAGCTCGCGCCCGTTCAGGTGCACCGAGCCCGCCGTGGCGGGCAACTGCCCCGATATCAGGTTGAAGTAAGTGGTTTTGCCTGCCCCATTGGGGCCGACGATGGCGGTCAGCGTGCCGGGTGCAAAGCGGCACGACACCGCATTCACGGCCACATGACCGCCAAACCGCACAGTCAGGTTTTGGGTTTCAAGCATTCAATCAACCAGCAAGTAGGAGCGGCGCCCTCGCCGCGATGAGGCACTCGCAGAACAAAAAATCGCCCCGAGGGCGGGACGCCCACACCAAGAGACCGATCAGCGCTTGTTGCGGATCGGCACGTTCATTTCTTCGGGCTTGATCTCGCGGACCAGCTCGGGCACGCCCCAGGCAAAAGCAGGGTCGACCTTGATCTTGAAGTGGTACATGCTCTGCATGGCCTGATGGTCTTCCTTGCGGAAGGTCATCTTGCCCTTGGGCGTGTCAAAGCTCATGCCTTCCATCGTCTTGATCAGCGTGTTGGTCGCCGTATCGCCGTTGGTCTTCTTGAGTGCTGTGACGATGGCCATGGCCGCGCTGAAGCCACCGGCGGTGAAGAAATCCGGCGGGGTCTTGAACGCCTTGTAGTGCTGGGCCACCAGCGCTTCGTTCACCGGGTTCTTCGGAATGCCGAAGTAGTAGTAGGCCGCGCCCTCCATGCCGGGGAACTGCTTGTAGGCCGTCATGGCCGGCAGGATGTTGCCGCCGGTGGCGATCTCGATGCCGTGGCGCTTGAGGTCCATGTCGGCGATCTTGAAGGGGTTGCCGCCGGCCCAGATGATGAAGATGACCTTGCGCCCCGGCAGGTCCTTGAGCTTGTCGATCATGCGCTGGCCGCCGGCGGTGAAGTCCGTGGTGGCCGGGGGCAGGTATTCCTCATGCACGAGCTTCGCGTGCTTGAGCGCTTCGCGGAAGGCCTTGACGCCGTCCTTGCCGAAGGCCGAGTCCTGCGCCATGGTGACGATGTTCACGCCCGGCTTGTCCAGCGCCACGGCGTTGGCGATGGCGTCCTGGCTGCTGTTGCGGCCGGTGCGGAAGATGTACTTGTTCCACTTGTCGCCGGTGATGGAGTCGGCCACGGCCGGCTCGACCAGCAGGATCTTCTTGTATTCCTCGGCCACGGGCAGCATGGCCAGGGCCACGGGCGAAGCGGTGGGACCGACGGCCAGATCCACCTTGTCGTCACCGTAGGCGGCGGCCAGCAGGCTCTTGCCCAGATCGGGCTTGCCCTGGTCGTCCCTCTCGATCACCACGATCTTGCGGCCGGCCACGGTCATGGTGCCGCCGGTGGCGTAGTCCAGGCCCAGCATGAAACCGGTCTGGGTCTGCTTGCCATAGGCTTCCAGCGGGCCGGTCTTGCTGTAGATGTGGGCGATGCGGATGTCCTTGCCCTGGGCGTGGACGCCAGCCGCCAAGGTGGCTGCAAGCAGGGCGCCGCCGATCAGGCCGCTGCGAATGATCCAGAAACGACGTTGCATACAGGTCTCCTCATGTAAATGTTATGAATACATGTCTGCAGATACCGTGCCAAATCGCAAGCCATTGATTTCAATAGATTTTATTTTTATAAACCAATCGAATGTCTTAAATTTATACAAATAATTGTCTAGAAATAATTCATTTGTCTTAATATCAGACATTCAGATCCAGTCGCTCGTAGAGCGTCGCCCGCGAGATACCCAGCATCCTGGCCGCCGCGACCTTGTTGCCGCCACAGGCCATCAAGGCGGCGGCGATGGCCGAGCGCTCGAGTTCGGCCACCTGCTCCGCCAGGGGCCGCACCCCGCGCTCCGGCGCAGCGCGGGCCGGGAGCGCGGCGGGCAGGGGCGCTTCCAGCTGTTCAATCCCGGTTTCCCGCAGCACCCGCGTGATGCGCTCCCCATCGATGCGGCTCGAATCCCCCAGCAGGGCGGCCTGCTCCAGCACATTGCGCAGCTCGCGCACATTGCCCCGCCAAAGCTGGGCGGTCAGCAGGGCAATGGCTTCGGGTGTGTACTCGGGCTGCGGCAGCCCGCTGCGCTGGGCCAACTCCTCGCCCAGAACCTCGACCAGCGCCGGGATGTCGGAGCGCCGCTCGCGCAGTGGCGGCACGCGGATGGGTAGCACATTGAGCCGGTAATACAGGTCTTCGCGGAACCCGCCTTCGCGCACCAGGCGCACCAGGTCGCGCGAGGTGGCGGCAATCACCTTGGCCTCGAAACGCAGCAGGCGGTTGGAGCCCAGGGGTTCGAACTCGCCTTCCTGCAGGGCACGCAGCAGCTTGGCCTGCAGCCCCAGAGACATGTCGCCGATTTCGTCGAGGAACAGCGTGCCGCCGTCGGCCAGCTTGAGCTTGCCGTCGCGGCCCTTGCGCTCGGCCCCGGTGTAGGCGCCAGGAGCCACGCCGAAGAACTCGGCCTCCAGCAGGGTATCGGGCACGGCGGCAATGTTGACCGTCACGAAGGGGCCGTTGGGGCGCGAGGAAACGGCATGGATGGCATGCGCCAGCAGTTCCTTGCCGCTGCCGGTTTCCCCCAGCAGAAGCACCGGGCTGCCCGACTGCGCCGCGCGGCGCGCCAGACGCTTGAGCTCCACCACCGCCGGGCTGGCTCCGACAAAACTCGCAAAGGTGTACTTGGCGCGGCGCTGGCCGCTGCTGCGCTGGCTGGCCAGTTCGCGCCGGGCGTCGTCCAGTTCACGCTGCAGGGCAGCGAACTTGTTGATGAGCGGCTGCAGATTGGTCTCGGGATGATCGAACAGCACGATGCCCAGGGCACCGATGACCTCGCCCGAACTGTCGCGCAGCGGAATGCGGCTGACCCCGAAGGTGCCGGCGCGGTTGCTCAGCAGGTCGATCAGGATGGGTTTGCCGGTTTCCAGCACATGGTGCAGCTGCGTGTTGTG
>JAGWTL010000250.1 GCA_028869035.1 Burkholderiales bacterium
GCCCGGGCGCGTCCAGCCATTGCAGGGTGGCCGCGGCCAGCTTTGCGGGCGTGGCTTCGTGCTGCAGCAGCTCGGGGACGACAAAGTCGCGGCACAGGACATTGGGCAGGCCGACCCAGGGCTGCAGTTGCTTGCGCTTCATGATCCTGTAGGTCAGCCAGTTCACGGCATAGGAAATCACCATGGGCCGCTTGAAGAGCGCGGCCTCCAGCGTGGCCGTGCCACTGGCGATCAGGGTCACGTCACAGGCTGCCAGAACGGTGTGGGACTGGCCATCGAGGATGCGAAGGCACCCATCCATGCCCGCAGCGCGCGCGGCCTGCTCGATGCGCGCGCGCAGGGCGGGAATGGCTGGCACGATGAATTGCAGCTGCGGGCGGGCCTGCTGCATCAGGGCCGCCGCACGGAAGAAACGCTCGGCCAACTGCCTGATCTCGCCCGCGCGGCTGCCCGGCAGGACAGCCACAAGCTGCGCGTCGGCCGACACCCCCAGCGTCGCGCGTGCGGCAGCGCGGTCCGGCCGCAGGGGAATCACGTTCGCCAAAGGATGGCCGACATAGGTCGCGGCGATGCCGTGCCGGGCCAGCAATTCCACTTCAAAAGGAAAGATGCACAGGACGTGGTCCACGCTGGCCTTGATCTTGTGCACGCGCTCGGGACGCCAGGCCCAGATCGACGGGCAGACGAAGTGCGCGGTCCGGATGCCGGCGGCGCGCAGATCGCGCTCGAGATCCAGATTGAAATCGGGGGCATCAACGCCGATGAAGACATCGGGCCGGTCCCGCAACAAACGCGCGCGGAGCTGGTCGCGGATGCCCACGAGCTCGCGGTAATGGCGCAGCACCTCGACATAACCGCTCACAGCCAGTTTGTCGCTGGGCCACCAGGCCTGGAAACCGCGCCGGACCATCTGCGGCCCGCCGATGCCCAGGGACTGGGACTGGGGCCAGCGCGCCTGGACGCCATCAAGCAAGAGGCCGGCCAGCAAGTCCCCGGAGGTCTCGCCCGCCACCATCGCGACGCGCGGCTGGGAACTCATGGCAGGTCTTTCAGCGCGCAATGCCAGCCGTGGAACTGGCCAGGAAGGCGTCCATCAACGCCACGTCGCCTGCGGCTTCGGGCCAGGTCTGCGGCAGCGCGGTCATGGCCGTGCGCGCCTGCTCCAGCGTGAGGCTCTGGCGGTAGAGGATCTTGTGCATCTCGCGGATGGCGGCGATGCGCTGATCGGAGAAATCGCGCCGACGCAAGCCGACCAGGTTCACGCCGCGCACGTTCAGCGGGTTGCCGTCCACCACCATATAGGGCGGGATGTCCTTGGCCACGTGGCTGGCAAAACCGATCATGGTATGGATGCCGATGCGCATGCGCTGCAGGATACCGGTCAGCCCCCCCACCGTGGACCAGTCGCCGATCTCGACGTGCCCCGCCAGCGTGGCGTTGTTGGCCATGGTCACATGGTTGCCGACCACGCAGTCGTGGGCGATGTGCACATAGGCCATGATCCAGTTGTCGTCGCCGATGCGGGTGTCGGCCTTGTCCTGCGCCGTGCCCAGGTTGAAGGTGCAGAACTCGCGGATGGTGTTGCGGTCGCCGATGTGCAGCTCGCAGGGCTCACCCTCGTATTTCTTGTCCTGAGGAATGGCGCCCAGGGAGTTGAACTGGAAGATGCGATTGTCGCGGCCGATGGTGGTGTGCCCGTCGATCACGCAATGCGGGCCGATGCGTGTGCCCGCGCCTATCTTCACGTTCGGCCCGATGAGGGTGTAGGGACCGACCTCGACCGTGCCGTCAAGCTGTGCACGGGGATCGACGATGGCAGTCGAATGGATCTGCGTCACGCTCCGGACCCTCAGGAGACCTTGCGCATGGTGCACAGAATATCGGCCTCGACGGCGCGTTCGCCGTTCACACTGGCCCAGACCTTGAACTTGTAGATGCCGGCCTTGGAGCGTTCCAGCTCGGCTTCGAGGATGAGCTGGTCGCCCGGTTCGACCGGCCGCTTGAAGCGCGCGTTGTCGATGCCGGCAAAGTAATAGACCGTGTTCTCGTCAAGCGCATGGCCCAGGGTTTCGAAGGACAGCAGGGCCGCGGTCTGCGCCAGGGCCTCGAGCATCAGCACGCCAGGCATCACGGGCCGGTTGGGGAAATGACCGTTGAAGAAGTCTTCGTTGATCGTGACGTTCTTGACCGCCTTGATGCGCTTGCCCTTCTCCAGCTCCAGCACCCGGTCCACCAGCAGGATGGGGTAACGGTGCGGCAGCAGCTTGAGGATCTTGTGGATGTCCATGGCGATCATTTTTTTGTTTCCTTGCGTTCTTTTTCCAGCGCACGCACGCGTTCGCGCAGCGTGGAGAGCTGCTTGAGCGTGGCCGCATTCTTTTCCCAGGAGGCATTGTCCTCCAGCGGATAGAAGCCGGTGTAGTGGCCCGGTTTGTTGAGCGAACGTGTGACCAGGGAGAAGGAGGACACGTTCACACCGTCGGCGATGGTCAGGTGGCCCAGCACACCGGCGCTGCCGCCAATCGTGCAGTTGGCCCCGATGGTGGCGCTGCCGGCCACGCCGACACAACCAGCCATGGCCGTGTTGCGCCCCACGCGCACGTTGTGGCCGATCTGGATGAGGTTGTCGAGCTTGACACCGTCCTCGATCACGGTATCGCTCAGGGCGCCGCGGTCGATACAGGTGTTGGCGCCGATCTCCACGTCGTTGCCGATGCGCACGGCCCCCAGCTGCTCGATCTTCTCCCAGCGCTCGCCATCCTTGGCGAAACCGAAACCGTCGGCGCCGATCACCACGCCCGGGTGCAGGATACAGCGCTCGCCGATCACGCAATCTTCGCTGACCGTGACTCTGGACTTGAGCACGCTGCGCGCGCCGATGCGGGCGCCGCGCTCGACCACGCACAGGGGGCCGATGCGGGCCTGCGGATCGATGTGGGCCTCAGGATCGATGACCGCACTCGGGTGAATGCGCGGACCGGCGGGCCGCTGGCGGGCCGCGTGCCACAGCTGCGTCACGCGTGCGAAATAGAGGTAGGGATTGTCGGCCACGATGCAGGCACCCCGGGCCCGGGCCTCGGCCTGCATCTGCGGCCCGACGATCACGCAGCCGGCGCGTGTGGTCAGCAACTGCTGGCGGTATTTGGGGTTGCTGAGGAAACTGAGCTGCTGCGGACCGGCCGATTCGAGCGGCGCCAGAGCGAGGATTTCCAGCGCGGGATCGCCCGACAGCTCGCCCCCGAGCTGTTCGACGATGCTGCCTAGACGCAATGCCACACGCGATCTGCCCGCAAAATACCGTGCGGCCTTATTTGGCCACCGTGGCGTTGAGGGCCTTGATCACCTTGTCGGTGATGTCGTGCCGGGGGTTGACGTAAACCGCTTCCTGCAGGATCAGGTCGTATTTCTCGGCATCAGCCACCTGTTTGACCACGCGGTTGGCGCGCTCGAAGACCTGTTGCAACTCCTCGTTGCGGCGGGCATTGACGTCTTCCTGGAATTCACGGCGCTTGCGCTGGAAATCGCGGTCCAGTTCGACCAGCTGCTTCTGGCGCGTCGCGCGCTGGCTTTCCGACAGCGTGGGCGCCTCGCGCTCGAGCTGGTCGGCCATGCCCTTGATATTGGCTCCCTGGGTTTGCAGTTCCTTCTCGCGCTTGGAGAACTCCTGCTCGAGCTTGGCCTGGGCATTCTTGGCCGGCACCGCTTCCTTGATGATGCGGTCCAGGCTGACGAACCCCAGCCGGAACTCCTGGGCCAGCGCCGGCAGGGCCAGCAGACTCAGGCCCAGCAGCAAGATGGCAGGTCGGGTGTAGTACTTCATCAGAATGTGGTCCCAATCTGGAATTGCAGATACTGGATTCTATCGCCATCGAACCTCCGGATGGGGGTAGCCCAGGCCAGGCGCAGCGGCCCCATGGGCGAGATCCAGCTGATGCCGAAACCGGCCGAGGCCCGGAAATTGGCCGGATCGATCGGATCATCCGGGCCGTAGACGTTGCCGGTATCGACAAAGGTGTAAAGACGCAAGGTGCGGTCGTTGCCGGCCCCGGGGAAAGGCGCCTGCAGTTCGAAGTTGAAGTTGACCTTTTTCGGCCCCCCGTAGGTCAGCCCCGTGGCCGCGTCACGCGGCCCCAGGCTGCCAGCCTCGAAACCGCGCACCGAACCCAGGCCACCGCCATAGAAGTTCTTGAACAGCGGATAGGGCCGCCCGTCTATGCCCTGGCCCAGGGCCAGGTCGGTGTTGAAAGCGAAGGTGTACTGCTTGGTCAGCGGCAGGTAGTGCTGGTAGGAATAGGTGGCGCGGATGTAACGCACCTCGCCAAAGGTGCTCCATTCGGCCGTGGCGCGCTGCAAGTTGCCGCTGCTCGGCACCAGGGCGCTGTCCCGGTTGTCCCGGCCCCAGCCCAGGGTCAGGGGCACGGCGGTGCTGGCGTAGCCGAACTGATCGGCATAACTCTGGTAGGCCACCGGCAGGTAGGTTCCCGGCAGGATGGTGGTGCGCTCGACACCGGCGCCCACGTAGACGGTGTCGCGCTCGGTAAAGGGAATGCCGAACCGGATACTGCTGCCCACCGTCTCCAGCGCGTAGGTGTCTTCGTAGTAATAAGGGCGCGTGACCCGCTGGTACAGATCGATGGTGCGCGAGACCCCATCCTGGGTGAAATAGGGGTCGGTCGTATTGACCACGATGACGC
>JAGWTL010000251.1 GCA_028869035.1 Burkholderiales bacterium
TATTGAGGCTTTCATAAATCATGACAAGCACCTCACATCCGCTCGCCCTGAGCCTGTCGAAGGGCTTCGACAGGCTCAGCCTGAACGGCAGGTGTCATGAATAAAGAAAACATCAATAATAACGGGGCGCCTGAGACAGTTCGGCGTGCAACTCGCCATAAATCCGGTAGCGTGAGGGGCTGATGCCCGGACCTCCCGCCTGCTTGTCCACCACCGCGATCACGCCGCAGCCCGGCTCGTGCAGGTGGCTGCAGTTGTAGAAACGACACTCTCCTGCGTGCGTGCGCAGATCCGGCATCAGGCCGGCCAGCTGTGCTGCTTCGATGTGCTGCAGACCGAATTCCTGGAAACCCGGTGAATCGATCAGCGCCGTGCTGTGCGCGCCGTCCACCCAGTACCAGCGGGTGCTGGTGGTGGTGTGCTTGCCGGAGTTCAGCGCGGTCGAGATCTCGCCGGTCTGCGCCTGCGCGCCCGGCACCAGGCGATTGATCAGCGTGCTTTTGCCCGCACCCGAGGGGCCCAGCACCAGAGTGGAGCGCCCCTGCAGCTGCGTCCGCAAGGCCGACAGCCCGCTGTCGCCCTGCGCCTTCAAGCCCAGCGGCAAGACGGTGTAGCCCATGCGCCGGTACGGCTCCAACCGGTCCCAGGCGCGCGCAAAAAGCTCGGCCAGATCGCTCTTGTTGAGCACGATCAGCGGCGTGATGCGCTCGGCCTCGGCGGCGATCAGGGCGCGCGCCAGCTGGCTCTCGGAAAACTCGGGTTCGGCGGCGATCAGGATCAGCACCTGGTCCAGGTTGGCGGCAAAACTCTTGGTGCGGAGTTCGTCCTGACGATAAAAGAGATTGCGCCGCTCCTGCACCTTCTCGATGCTGCCTTCGTCGGTGCTGGCCAGCCAGAGCACGCGGTCCCCCACCACGGCCTGGTTCTTCTTGCCACGCGGGTGGCAGATCAACTGCCGGCCCTCGGGGGTCTCCACCACCACATGACGGCCATGGCTGGCGATCACCAGGCCACGGTCCAGCTCGGGGGGGGTGCTCAAGTGTGGCCCCGCAGCGCGTCGACCTGGGCTGCGCAATCAAAGTCGATGCGCGTGATGCCACCGGCATCGTGCGTGCGCCAGCTGACCGTGCAGTGCCTGTAATTCAGCAGCAGGTCCGGATGGTGGTCACGCTGCTGCGCGATCCAGGCCACGGCATTGGCGAAGGCCATGACCTCGTGGAAGTTGCCGAATTCGTAGCGCCGGCTGATGGCGAGTTCGGGGCCATCGCCCTGCAGGGTCCAGCCGGGGTGCTGCGCCAGTTGGGTCACGATTTCCGTCGGCCCCAGGGCCCGGCGCGCAGGGGCTTGCGGCGCGCTGCTCATGCCGTGCCCAGTCGCGCCAGGCGTTGGCTGGCCGGTGGATGCGAGTAATAGAAGGCCACGTAAAGCGGATCGGGGGTCAGGGTCGAGGCATTGTCTTCGTAGAGCTTGAGCAGGGCGCTGGCCAGCTCCCGGCCATTGGTCTGGGCCACGGCGTAGGCGTCGGCCTCGAACTCGTGCTTGCGTGAGGACAGGGCCATAAGGGGCACGATGAAGAAACTGAACACCGGGGAAACCAGCACAAAGAGCAGCAGGGCCAGGGCGTCGTTGGGGACGGCCTCGGCTGAGCTCAGTGCGGGCACCAGCAGCTGCAGGCTGGGCGTGACGCCCAGGCCCGTGTAGAACCAGGCCTGTGTGGCCAGCCAGCCCAGCAGGGCGAAGCCGGCCAGGCTCAGGGCAAAGAGGCTCACGATGCGCTTGAGGATGTGCTTGTGCTTGAAGTGGCCGAGCTCGTGCGCCAGCACGGCGTCCACCTCGCCCGGGCTGAGCTTGGACAGCAGGGTGTCGAAGAAGACCACGCGCTTGGCGGCGCCGAAACCCGTGAAGTAGGCGTTGGCGTGCGCGCTGCGGCGGCTGCCGTCCATCACGAACAGCCCCTTGGCCGAGAAGCCGCAACGCTGCATCAGCGCGGTCACACGGATCTTCAGGGTCTCGTCTTCCAGCGGCTGGAACTTGTTGAACAGTGGGGCGATGAAGGTCGGGTAGATCAGCAGCAGCAGCAGGTTGAAACCCATCCAGACGCCCCAGGCCCAGAGCCACCAAAGGCTGCCGGTGGAGCCCATGAGCCAGAGAATGAGGGCGGCGATGGGCAGGCCAATCAGAGCGCCCAGGACAGTGGATTTTGCGAGATCGCCCAGCCAGAGCCCGAGTGTCATCTTGTTGAAACCGAAGCGTTGCTCGATCACGAAGGTCTGGTACAGCGTGATCGGCAGTTCGATCAGGCCGCCGATCACCACGAAGCCGGCGATCAGCGCCAGCTGCTGCAGCATGCCGTCGCCCAGCCAGGCCAGCAGGGCCTGGTTCAGCGTATCCAGGCCGCCCAGCAGCGTCCATCCCAGCAAGAGGGCGGCGCCCACGGCGGTTTCCAGCAGGCCGAAGCGCACCTTGGTCACCGTGTAGTCGGCGGCTTTCTGGTGCGCTGCCAGCGGCATGGTGGCGGCAAAGGCCGCCGGCACGCTGGCGCGGTGCTGCGCCACGTGGCGCACCTGGCGTGTGGACAGCCAGAATTTCAGGGCCAGGCCCAGCAGCAGGGCGGCGGCGAAGACCAGGGTCAGCGTCAGGCTGGGGTTGAAGGAGGTAGCGGTAGCGGCGTTCATGGAGGGCGAGTTTAGGTCATCGGCGACAATCCGCGGCATGAGCGACAACGTTACCCCACTGAAGAAATCCGATCTCAACCTGGTCTGGCTCGATTGCGAGATGACCGGCCTGGACCCCGAGAAAGAGCGCATCATCGAAATCGCGGTCATCGTGACCGGCCCCAACCTGGAGCCGCGCATCGAAGGTCCCGTGCTGGTGATCCATCAGGAAGATGCTGTGCTGGGGGCCATGGACGCCTGGAACAAGGGCACGCACGGCCGCAGCGGCCTGATTGACAAGGTCAAGGCATCCACCATGACCGAAGCCGAGGCCGAGGCCGAGCTGATGGCATTCCTCAGCAAATATGTGCCCAAGGCCACCACGCCCATGTGTGGCAACAGCATCGGCCAGGACCGGCGCTTCCTGGTCAAGTACATGCCCAAGCTGGAAGCCTTTTTCCACTACCGCAATGTGGATGTCAGCACCTTCAAGGAACTGGCGCGGCGCTGGCGGCCCGATGTCTACAGCGGTTTCAAGAAAGCGCAGAAGCACACGGCCCTGGCCGACGTGCACGAGTCCATCGACGAGTTGCTGCACTATCGCGAGCACTTTCTCAAGCTGGGCGACAACCCGGCGCCAGCGGGCGATTAGGTGGAAACCCTGATCTGTGCCATAATTCGATTCGCGCCGCACAAAGCGGCGTTTTTCGCGCATCTCCCTTCACACACCGGATCAGGGTTTTCCAACCCGAAATAGGTCCCCGGTACCGGTTTCCACCGGCGCAGGCTTTGTTTGATGGTTGATGTCTTTTAACCATCAGCGTAGCACCCGCAATCCTTGCGGTGTTCGCGTGTGAGAAAAATCTAAATGACCGACGCTTTTCAAGTGACGGGCGACTTTGCGCCTGTCGAATCCATTCTTTCCACCGACACCGCCGTGGCGGTCGAGGCCGAAGTGAGCTCCGCTCCCAACGGTTTTGTGCAGCTGGGCCTGGCGCCCGAGCTGGTGCAGGCCGTGGCCGACCTGGGCTACACCCAGCCTACCACCGTGCAGGAACGCGCCATTCCCCTGGCCATGCCCTCGGGCGCTGCCGGCGAAGCCCAGCGCTACATCGACCTCATGGTCTCCAGCCAGACCGGCAGCGGCAAGACCGCGGCCTTCCTGCTGCCCGTGCTGCACACTCTGCTTCAGCAGCAGGCCCAGGCGGCTGAAAACGAGCGTGCCGCTTACGAGCGCGCTGCTGCCGAGGCCGCCGCCAAGGGCGAACCGGCTCCGAAGCGCCCCAAGCGCCTGGACCCGACCAACCCGCGCCATTTCAAGGCCGCCGCACCCGGCGCCCTGATCCTGTGCCCGACGCGCGAACTCGCCCAGCAGGTGGCGCACGACGCCATCGAACTGGTCAAGCATTGCCGCGGCCTGCGCATTGCCAATGTGGTGGGCGGCATGCCCTACCAGCTCCAGATCGCCAAGCTGCAGAACGCCAACCTCGTGGTGGCCACCCCTGGCCGCCTGCTGGACCTGCAACGCTCCATGCAGATCAAGCTGGACCAGGTGCAGTTCCTGGTGGTGGACGAGGCCGACCGCATGCTCGACCTGGGCTTCTCCGACGACCTCGCCGAAGTCAACCAGCTGACCGCCCAGCGTCGCCAGACCATGATGTTCAGCGCCACTTTCGCGCCGCGCATCCAGCAACTCGCCATGCGCGTGATGCACGACAACGGCTCCGGCGTGAAGAAGGTGCAGATTGACTCGCCCCAGGAAAAACACGCCAACATCAAGCAGACCCTGTTCTGGGCCGACAACGCCCAGCACAAGCGCCAGCTGCTGGACCACTGGCTGCGCGACTCGTCCATCGACCAGGCCATCGTGTTTGCCAGCACCCAGGTGGAGTGCGACGGTCTGGCCAACGACCTGCAGCAGGACGGCTTCTCCGCCGTCGCTCTGCACGGCGCCCTGAGCCAGGGCCTGCGCAACCGCCGCCTGATGGCGCTGCGCCAGGGCCAGGTGCAGATCCTGGTGGCCACCGACGT
>JAGWTL010000252.1 GCA_028869035.1 Burkholderiales bacterium
TGTATATTGAAGCGACGAGGGTCTATCCATGGGTCAGAAACTGAAAATCGCCGGCTGGATTTCGCTGGGCGTGCTCGCCGGCGCGCTCACCACCGTCTCCTTGCAGACTGTGGCACGCAATGCCGTGGCGCCGCTGCCGCTGGAAGAGCTGCAGCAGCTGGCGGCTGTCTTCGGCATGATCAAGACCGACTATGTCGAGCCGGTGGACGAGAAAAAGCTCATCACCGACGCCATCTCGGGCATGGTCTCCAGCCTGGACCCGCATTCCCAGTACTTCGACAAGAAGTCCTACAAGGAATTCCGCGAGGGCACGGCCGGGCGTTTTGTCGGCGTGGGCATCGAGATCACGCAGGAGGACGGCCTGGTCAAGGTCGTCTCGCCCATCGAGGGCTCGCCCGCCTACCGTGCCGGTCTCAAGACCAATGACCTGATCACCCGCATCGACGATACCGCCGTCAAGGGCCTGACACTCAACGAAGCCGTCAAGCGCATGCGCGGTGAACCCAACACCAAGGTCATGCTGACCATCTTCCGCAAGGACGAGAACCGCTCCTTCCCCGTCACCATCACGCGCGAGGAAATCAAGACCCAGTCGGTCAAGGCCAAGGTCATCGAGCCCGGCTACGCCTGGATCCGCCTGAGCCAGTTCCAGGAACGCACGGTGGACGATTTCGCGCGCAAGATCGACGAGATCTACAAGCAGGAACCCGCTCTCAAGGGCCTGGTGCTGGACCTGCGCAACGACCCGGGCGGCCTGCTCGACGCCGCCGTGGCCATCTCGGCCGCCTTCCTGCCCGAAAACGTGACCGTGGTCTCGACCAACGGCCAGCTCGCCGAAAGCAAGTACACCTTCAAGGCCGCCCCCGAGTTCTACCAGCGCCGAGGCAACAGCGACCCGCTCAAGCGCCTGCCAGCCAGCCTCAAGAAGGTGCCGCTGGTGGTCCTGGTCAACGAAGGCTCGGCCTCGGCCAGCGAGATCGTGGCCGGCGCACTGCAGGACCACAAACGCGCCACCATCATGGGCAGCCAGACCTTCGGCAAGGGCTCGGTGCAGACCGTGCGTCCGCTGGGTCCCGACACCGGCCTGAAGATCACCACGGCGCGTTATTACACGCCCTCGGGCCGCTCCATCCAGGCCAAGGGCATCCTGCCCGACGTCATGGTTGATGAAACCGCCGAAGGCAATGTCTTTTCCGTGCTGCGCACCCGCGAAGCCGACCTCGACAAGCACCTGAGCAGCGGCCAGGGCGCCGAACAGAAGGACGAAGCGCGCGAGAAAGCACGTGACGCAGCCCTCAAGAAGCTGGAAGACGAGGCCAAGAAACCGGTGGCCGAACGCAAGCTGCCGGAATTCGGCACCGACAAGGACTTCCAGCTGATGCAGGCGCTCAACCAGCTCAAGGGCCAGCCGGTCCTGGTCAGCAAGACCCAGACCGAGCGCAAGGAAGAACTGAAAGAGAATTGACCCCCAGGCTGCGCTCCCTTCGTTCGCTCCGCCACCCCCCTTCCAGGGGGCGGCATCAGCGGCCCGGCCAAGCCGGTTCCGCGATGCCCCGCGATAGAAACCCTCCCTTGATGCAGTGTCCGGGCTTAGCACCATGACCGATGACCAGTTGCTGCGTTACTCGCGGCACATCCTGCTGGACGAGATCGGCATCGAAGGCCAACAGCGCCTCCTCGACAGCCATGCCCTGATCATCGGCGCCGGCGGCCTGGGCTCACCGGTCGCGCTCTACCTCGGCTCCGCCGGCGTGGGCCAGCTCACCGTGGTCGACCACGACGCGGTCGACGTCACCAACCTGCAGCGCCAGATCGCCCACAGCATGGCGCGTGTGGGCAGCCCCAAGGTCGACTCCATCCGTCAGGCCGTGGCCGCTCTCAACCCCGAGGTGCAGGTCCACACCGTGGCGCAACGCGCCGATGCGGCCCTGCTGGACATGCTGGTGGCCCGTGCCGACGTGGTGCTGGACTGCAGCGACAACTTCCGCACCCGCCAGGCTGTCAATGCGGCCTGCGTGCAACAAGGCAAACCCCTGGTCTCGGGCGCAGCCATCCGTTTTGACGGCCAGCTGGCCGTCTACGACCCGCGCAGCGCCGACTCACCCTGTTATGCCTGCGTGTTCGACCCGCAGGAGAGTTTCGAGGAAACCCTGTGCTCCACCCTCGGTGTGTTTGCGCCGCTGGTGGGCATCATCGGCACCCTGCAGGCCGCTGAAGCGCTCAAGCTGCTGTCCGGAGCAGGCACCCCACTGAGGGGCCGCCTGCTCATGCTTGACGGCCGGCACATGGCCTTCAGCGAAGTCCGTATCCCGCGCAACCCGGCCTGTACGGTGTGCGGCCAAGCCGCCCATTGAACCCGGCCTGCCTCAGTGGCAGGGACCGTGCCGGCGACGGAATTCACGCGGCAATTCGGCACGTGCCTGACGAAACAGTCCCAGACGACGGGCCCGGGCCTCAGACTCCTGCTGGACATAGGGCCCGGTCTGGGTCCGGTAGCGGTAGGACCAGGCATGCCCCTGGCTGACCAGCCAGGCCCCCACATCCTGCCCGTGCAAACGCACACGCGCCAGGGCGCGGCCATAGTCGTCGTGCCGACGCACGCGTAGCTGCACCCTCTGCCCCAGCACATGCGCCACCAGTGCAGCGCGCGCCGTCTCCCCATGGGCCTGGCACAGCTCGGGCGCGTCGATGCCATCGATGCGCACCGCACGAGGCGCGCCACCCTGCTGCGGCCGCACCCACAGCGTGTCGCCATCGCTCACATGGGTCACCGTGCCGGTCCAGCTCGACGTCAAAGCCTGCGCAGCCGCCGGGACCAGCAGACCCAGCAACAGCAGCAGCCCGCGGGCCCGCTTCATACCCTGCACTTTCTCATTCCCTGTCTCCGTGACCAGTCTCACGAAGCCCTGATTTAATGGAGGTAGCCGGCCAAATCTGGCCGCTATCACCACAGGGCTCCTGTTAGACTTTGATGGTAATTGATGGACACCTCCTGTGAGCTCCGCTGTCACCCCCCCGCTTGACGTGCATGCGCTGCGCCTGGACGATGCGCGCGCGCTACTCCAGCACGACGGCGCCGAGTTGCCGGCGCCCGGTGACGGACCGGCCGCCTATCTGCAGCACATCATCGATGGCCTGTGTGAACTCTCCCTGCGCGACCCGCTGACAGGTTTGGCCAACCGGCGCCATTTCCGCGCTGTGCTCTCGCGCGAGATCGAGATCGTGGCGCGCTCGGGCAACTCGGCCCTGCTGCTGCTGCTGGACATCGACCATTTCAAGAAAGTGAATGACACACACGGCCATCTGGCCGGTGACAAGGTCCTGCAAGCTGTGGCACGCTGCATCGCCGCTTGTGTGCGCCCGCAGGACACCGTGGCACGTTACGGCGGCGAGGAATTCGCCATCGTCATGCCCGACTGCCAGGCCGCTTACGGCGAGACCGTGGCCGAACGCATCCGCCAATCGATTGCTGCACTGTCCATCCCGGTGAGCCCGCTGCTTCATCTGCAAATCACCACCAGTGTGGGCGGCGCTTTTGCGCCGGTCTGGGTCCGCTCCACCGCCGACCTGTGGATTGAGCGCGCCGATACCCAGCTTTACCTGGCCAAGACCCAGGGCCGCAACCGGGTGTGCATCGACCACCAGCAGGTCATTTCCGTGAGTCCGGAAGAAAAAAGTCTGCTGTTCGGTAATCTGGCCCTGTCCGATTCCGCCTGGGGCGACCTGACCGACAGCAATACGCAGAGGTTCAGCTGATGAGTGACGAACTGACGACCGATCAGGACAAGCCGGCACCGCCCGTGCCCCTCAAGCCCCTGGGCAAGGTGCTGGCCATCACCAGCGGCAAGGGCGGCGTGGGCAAGACCTTCGTCTCGGCCAACCTGGCTGCCACCTTGGCCCGCCGCGGCCTGCGCGTGCTGGTGCTCGATGCCGACCTCGGCCTCGCCAATCTGGACGTTGTGCTCAACCTCTATCCCAAGACCACGCTGCACGACGTCTTCACCGGCAAGGCCAAGCTGGATGAGGCCATCATCAAGGCGCCGGGCGGATTCTCGGTGCTGCTGGCCGGTTCCGGCATGGTCGAGTACTCGCGCCTCACGCCCGAGGTGCGCGACGAATTCCTGCGTGTGATGGAAAGCCTCGTACCGCGTTTCGACGTGGTGCTGCTCGACACTGGCGCCGGCATCTCCGATGTGGTGCTGTTCGCCGTCTCGCTGGCCTCCGAGGTGCTGCTGGTCGTGACCCCGGAACCGACATCACTGACCGACGCCTACGCCACCATCAAGGTGCTGGTGGGCCAGCAGAAACGCCAGAACATCCGCATGATCGTCAACCAGACGACCCGCCCCGGTGACGGCCGTGCCATCACAGTGCAGTTGCAGCAGGTGGTGGACCGCTTCGTGCCGGGCGAGCCGGGCAAGCCGGTCAAGCTGATCCATGTGGGTGATATTCCCGTCGACCCCTCGGTCCGCCAGGCCATCATGCGTCGTCAACTGCTCATGCAGGTCACGCCGGGCTGCTCGGCCGGGCTGGCCCTGGTGCAACTGGCCAGCAAGATCGAAGACACGGTCATCCCGAAAAACAGCTGAGGCTGTTCAGGCACATTGAAACTCTCAAAGAAATCGTAGCGAGCGGCCCGAGCGCAAGGCGGACGGAGCGCAGCCACCGGAACGTACTA